>DMKB01000079.1 GCA_003454665.1 Nitrospiraceae bacterium
CCCATGTCGCGGTAGTACTCGGCCATGGTCACGGCAGTGTAGATCGACGCCTCCCGCGCTGCCACGGGCATGTTCGACGTGTTGGCCACGAGGATTGTTCGTTCCATCAGGCGGCGTTTCGTCCATGGGTCCTGGAGCTCCTCGAACTCGGCAATGAGGTCTGCCATCTCGTTCCCCCGTTCGCCGCACCCCACGTAGACCACGATGTCCACGTCGGCGAACTTGGCGATGGACTGCTCCAGGATGGTCTTGCCCGTGCCGAATCCGCCGGGGAAGATGGCCGTGCCTCCCCGGGCCAGGGGGAACAGGAAGTCCAGGCTCCGCTGGCCCGTGATGAGCGGCTCAGTGGGAGGGAATTTCTTCCGGAAGGGCCGGGGGGTCCTGACAGGCCACTCATGACAGCCGGGGATGTCCTTTCCGTCGTCATACTCGCCGAGGGGTTCGTCGAGGCTGAAGTCGCCCTCCCTGATGCGGGACACCCTGCCGCCCTCGCCCGGTGCACAGGTGATGACGTGCCTGAAGGGCCCTTCCTGGGTGTGGCCGATGATCGTGCCTTCCGATGCCTCGTCTCCTGCCTTCAGGGCAGGGGAGAAGCCCCATTGCTTCATGTAGTCGAGGGCATAGACTTCCTTGCCGCCCCGTATGAAGGGGCCCATGTCCTGTTTCAGCCGCTCCAGGGGCCGCTGGAGGCCGTCGAACATGCCTGACAAGAGCCCCGGTCCGAGCCGCACGGTGAGGGGTGCACCCACCCCTTTCACCGGCTCGCCCACAGCAAGGCCGCGGGTGTCTTCATAGACCTGGACCACGGCCCGGTCCTGCTCGAGGCGCACCACTTCGCCGGTGAGCATGGCATGTCCCACGTAGACACGCTCATAGAGCCTGAGCCCTTTGAGATCCACGATCACCGTCGGTCCTGATATGCCCTGTATCCTGCCGGTCATACGCTCACCCGCACGTGGTATCCGATGGCCCTCCTGATGAGCCGCGCTGCGTAATCCTCCACTTTTTCCGGCGGCCTCTGGGGAGAGGGGAGGATAAGGAGGATGCCGTTCCATCGCTGCTCGATCTCCCGTACCTGTTCTTCAGCCAGCCCCGGGGCGCTGCGGTCTACCGATGTTCCTGCGAGGAGCCGTTCATCTACGACGATCAGCCCGATATCGGGGTCGGCTGTTATTTTCCTGACCAGGGCAGGGGCCCCTGGCGGGTCCACAACATACTGCGCAATGCCGCCGAGGCTGAAGCCGAACTCTGCGTCAGGGGTCGTTATGAAGGCGATCTTTTTCATCGTGAAAACGGCAGCTGGACGCAGATGAACGCAGATTTTCGCAGATCAAAACGAACATCCAGGTTTTAAGAAGCTTCACCACAAGGGTGATTTTTTTCAGCTTCCCCAGAATTTGTTCTTAATCCGCGTTCATCAGATGTGATCCGCGTCCAATTCCGCCCTTTCGGTTTACATAATCAACTCCGCCATGATCGTCTCCCGTTCCAGGTCCTTTCCGTACAGGATGGTGCTGAGGTTCATGGCCTCCACGCTGCACCTCCAGAGGTAATCGAGGATGGCCCCGATGCCCGAGGTGTCCCGTCCCGCTTTTTTCAGAAAGACGGTGATGCCCCGGTACAGGGCCTGCTCTATCTTCGCGGCGTCCTCTGCTGCAACTGTTGTTCCCGTCATTGCACGGACCAGTGACCCGACGCCGGAAAAGTCTTCCTTTTCGAGGAGGGCCTGCATCCGTACCGCGGGAATGCTTCCGCCGGGTATGAAGGACAGGGGGGTCTTGATGCCCAGCCTCGCATATTTCGCGATGGCCAGGACATTGCGGGCATCGATGATCTTCATAAAGAATGCCGTCATCACCGGGTGGAGCGGCCGGCCCATGGTATGGGAAAGGTAGGTGTTCGTGAGCTGCTGCTCCACGTCCCTGAGGTCCCCGGTCTTGGCACAATCGGCAAGCCCCTGGAAACTCCGGGAGAGGGAGAGAAAGAGGTCCTCTATGCCGGAGACTGCAGCTGCGATATCGTCCGCCTTTCTCAGAATTTTCCCGAATCGGTCCGAAAGGAGGCTCAGGCCCAGCATGTCCTCGATCCGTTCAATCTTCATCTCCTTTTTATACCGGAGACAGATGAAGAGGGTCTTGAGCTCCACATACAGGAAGAAGGGCTGGAACACCTCCCTGAGCTGCCTGTTCATCTGGAAGTATACCCACCGGTATTCGGCGAGGACACGCTTCCAGACGCCTTCGGGAGTTGCCGCTGCATTCCCTCCCATGCTGGGGACCGGCAGACTGTCGAGGAGGGCGGCGTCGAGGACGAGGGGCTGCCAGTCCCTGATCAAGCGCGATCGCCTGGCGCTGATCCGTGCAAGGAGATACTCTGTTGGATAGCCCCGGTCTTCAGGTGTCTGGAGAAGGATCATGGTCCTCTCCTTACAGAAGGACAAATAACAAATTTCAAAAACCAAATAGCAAATAAATTTCAAATGCCAGTTTAACCACAGAACACAGAGGAAACAAATACAAGCTTAATGGGCCGCAGATATCCAAAAGTAGGCGCCCTGAGGCGACGCTGATGAACGCTGATTTTTTCTAAAACTAATTACTGTCTTAAAAAGAATCTACAGCATGAACTTTGATTTCTTTAAATTCTTAATCCGCCTTTTCCGCTGTTATCTGCGGCCAAAATATCTTTTGACTCTTCAGTGATTTTCCTCTGTGTTACTCTGTGGTTTCATGTTTTTTCCCTTTTTCAGAGGGCGGCTGATCCTGCTCACCGGCATCGGTCATCAGCGCCGGGAGCATATGCATCCACATTCGCTCCAGCCGTTTCTCGAAGGTGTTCACAACGCGGACTCTTCCCCCTTCCGCGGCTGCGTCCATGCCGCCGGAGATCTCCTCGTCTGCAACGATCTCCGCATTCGGGAACTGCTTCTTCGCGAGGCCGACATCCTCGGGATTCACACGCACCGAATCCCAGGCAAGAGGCGGCAGTTCCTGCGCCAGTGCAGCGAAGATGCCGGGGTATCCCGTGCCCCGCAGGCTGTGGAGCGAAGAGCGGGCCGCTGCCTGCAGCCGCTGCGCAAGGGCCTGCTCTGCTGCAAGCCGCAGGGCCCGGGCCCTGCTGTTCGCCTCTGCAAGGCGCGCGCGGCCGTACTCCTCCGCTTCCGCGGATTGTACACGGGCGTAGTCCTGGCGCAGTTCGTCCTTCCTGCGCACGGCCTCTGCCTTGATCTTCCTTGTTTCCGTTTCGGCGTCCTGCTGGATCGCCTGTATCTTCTCGTCGGCGGCCTTCCGGAGCGATTCGATCAATTCCCTGCTGCCCATGCTACTTGACCGTGAAGAGTATCATCGTCGCCACGACGAAGCCGAGGATCACCATGGTCTCGGGGATCGCGAGCATGATGATGATGGTCCCGGTCAGCTCCGGCTTTTCAGCAAGGGCGCCCGAGCCTGCGGCGCCGATCTTCGACTGCGCCCATGCCGTGGCAAAGGCGGGCAGCCCGATGGCCAGTGCCGCGGCAAAGGCCAGGAGTACTTTTTCGAGATCCATAGTCGTTCCCTCCCTTTCAACAAATAATTTAAATTTTTTTGGGCCGCAGATTTTCGCGGAAACATCGGATTGAAAATTTAATATCTTTACTTTTCTTCAAGACTCAAATTCATTCATCCGCCTTTTCCGCTGTTATCTGCGGCCAATAAGTCTTTTGCTTCTTAAGCCGTTTTATTCTTTGTCTTCATCGGTTCGAACTTCCTCCCCCCGTGCTCCACGAACTTGCTGAAAAACTCCACATAATGCAGCCGCAGGGCGTGTATGGTGGGGGAGAAGACCCCGAGGATGATGTTCAGCAAATGGAGCAGCCCGGCCACCACGATCCCGATGACGATGTCCCCCGTCAGTCCCGCGAGGCGGTTTGCGACAAAGGCGAGGAGCACCGAGGTGAGACCGATGGCGGCGATACGGACGTAGGAGATGATGTTGCCTATGCTCTTCAGGAGTTCGAGGGGCGCCAGAACCCCGCCGGCAAAGAACAGGAGCGGAGCGAGGAACAGGATGGCGATAATAACGGGCCGCGCCAGCAGCGTGGGGAAGACGCCGAACAGGGAAGCGACAACAGCAATGACACAAAGGATGATCACGATGGACAGGGCCTTGTAGACCGCTTCTTTTGCTGTTTTTTTCCTGAAAGCCGTCAGGACGCCGAGGAAGAACCCCAACAGGACATGGACCACGCCGACGGCGAGGGCAAAGAAAATCATCGGGATGACGGCCGTCCGCCGCTCGATGCAGATGGGCTCGAGGCCGAAGAGCCGGTGCGGAAGGTCGCCGAAGAACTCACCGTAGAGGATACCGAAAAAGACGGTATAGAGCGAGGCGATGAACAGGATCGTTGCCCCTTCCCGCACGACGGTCTTGTGCAGGAACCGTTTTTTGAGGAACAGGGCCAGGATGACGAGGACCAACCCATACCCGGCATCGCCGAGGATCATGCCGAAGAAAATGGGAAAGAATATGGCGATGAACGGAGTGGGATCGTAGGACCGGTAGGCGGGCAGCGGCAGGAGACGGGTGAACAGTTCGAAGGGCCTGAAGTAGGGCGGGTTCTTCAGGGCGATGGGCACCCGCTCGAGGTCTTCTTCGCGGATCTCCTGTTCCTCGAGGGCCACGGCCTCACCGAAGGTGTTGGACAGGCTGCTGCCGAGGGCGGCCACGTCCCTCGTCGGCATCCATCCGTGAATGAAGAAGCACATGCGCGTTTCGAAGGCGCAGGCCGTTGTCGTGTTCAGCAGCGACAGCCGGTCGTCTATCCAGTCGCCGACGCTCCGGTAGATCGGCACCCATCTGCGGGACAATTGTTCCCGTTCAGCCTCAATATCGCGAAGTTCCCGGGCGATTGCGGAACGCCTCGTTTCGACATAGGCGAGTTTCTCGGGGAACGCGAGGCCCTGGAAGGACGGCGGGAAGGTGAGTTCAGGGACATGCTCGTCGCTCAGCGCTTTCTTTACCCCTTCCGCACTCTCCTTTTCGACGGTGATCAGGCCGACGAGGGTACCGTCTTCGGCGGTCTCGGTCAGGAGTTCGAACTTCCAGTCCGTGATGCGCGATATGGCTTCCCGGAGCTGTCCGACCATGGCGGGTTCGCGGATCGTGAGTCCGATAAAGTCGAGGTCCGGTGTTTCCTTCGCCCCCCGCAGGAGGGAGAGCAAGGTGCCGAGGAAGACCGTGTACGGGCCGAGTTCGCGCTCCTCCTTCTGGAGTCGGTCCCGGTCCTCCCACAACGCTGTTGCCTGGGTGCCGTGCTTTCGGACGGTCTTTGCCATGATATCGACGATCGACAGGGGATCGAGATAGCTCTGCCTCACCGGCACCTTCGGGAGGCACGAAAAGAGGTCTTCTATCCTGAGCCGAAGGTCTTCGAGAAACAGCCGTTCCAGGACGGTTTCGTCATCAAGAGCGAAGGACCTGATGTCTTCTTCACGGCCGGCCTCGATCGACGCTATGGC
The DNA here is from genome assembly GCA_003454665.1 of Nitrospiraceae bacterium. Lineage (GTDB taxonomy): Bacteria > Nitrospirota > UBA9217 > UBA9217 > UBA9217 > UBA9217. The sequence goes on from DMKB01000079.1 coordinate 5,499, forward strand.
GGCCGGCTCGATCTGAAAGATCTTCAGCTCCCGCAGCAGGGAGAGGACGTCCTGGAGCAACGTTTTTTCGCCGGCGATCTCTATCTTCGACATCGTGACGATCATTGCCTCTCCTTCGGCAGGATGCCTGCGAGATGCCGCTCGACAACGGCATGGAGCGTTTCTTCGGGAATGCGTGATCGCGCCGCCGCCGCGTTTTCGGCGCTGCGAATGATGTCCGCCACTTGCTCGTCTGTCCCGGCCTTGGCGTCAGCGCCTACTCTCTCCGCTTCCTGCTTCAGCCGCTCCTCTTCCCCGGCGATCTCCTGGTCCGCCTCGCTCCTGGCTTGCTCGATCCGGAGGTCGGCCGCGTTTTTCTCCTTTTCGAGCCGCTCCTGGATCTGTTGCTCCGCCTCGATGACGCTGTTCAGGATATCAGGTTCCATGGGGATGCTGCCCTTCTTTGAATCGCTTCAGCCGGTAATAGGATTCGCGCTCCCGTTCGCCGAGATAGCGGGCGATCAACGATATCCGGCGGCGCAGCTCAGGCAGGACCCGCTCTTCCAGGACACGGGTCCGTCTTGTCGTGGTGAGGATCTCGTCGCCCAGACGCTTCAATTTGCTCTCGAAGGCCGCGATGTCGAGCATGGAGGCAAGAATTTTTTCGAAGAGGCCCGCTGCCTCCTCAACGTGGGGTGTCGTGACCCGCTCGTCATATCCCCGCTCGTCGGGCCCCCGTAGGGGGCTGTCATGGAGGGCGATATCCTTGTACGCGAGGCCCCAGACGCTCTTTTCGGTGATGTCCACCCGGAAGTCCCGGGCAGTGGCGGCGGTCAGCGATTCGATGCCAGGCCGGCCTTCGCGGCCGAGGCCAAGGGCAAGCGCCCCGAGGGCCCGGCCATAGATCGCCCTGATCTCTTCCCGGGATCTGAGGAAGGGGAGGGTTGCGGTGAGAAATTCACGAATGAGCGCCTGTCTTCGCGCCTTCAGGATGCCGATGCTGTTTACCACGGATCGGGATCGTTCCCTGAGCATGAGGAGGTTCGTTCGTGTCGGATGCAGTGTCATGGTTACGCTCAACGAGGTGAGGCAGGCGGGTCGAGTACTCACTGCGAGCGCTGTTTATTACCAAGAGCAGAAAATACTTTCCGCCAC
>DMKB01000073.1 GCA_003454665.1 Nitrospiraceae bacterium
CGGCGCCGATCTTGTCGATCTCGTCAAGCATAAATACGGGGTTGTTGTACCCCGAGGTCTTGATACCCTGGATCATCCTGCCGGGAAGCGCGCCGACATAGGTCCTCCGGTGGCCGCGGATCTCGGCTTCATCACGGATTCCGCCCAGGGAGATACGGACGAACTCGCGCCCGAGAGCGCGGGCTATGGATTTACCGAGAGATGTTTTGCCCACTCCCGGAGGTCCGACAAAACAAAGGATCGGGCCTTTCATCTTGTCTTTCAGCTTCCGGACCGAAAGGTACTCGAGTATCCTCTCCTTGATTTTTTCAAGGTCATAGTGGTCTTCCTCGAGCACTTTATGGGCAGCCTTGAGGTCGAGGTTGTCCTTCGTGGCCTTACTCCAGGGGAGTTCGGCAAGCCACTCGATATAGGTCCTCGTCATGGAGGCCTCTGCCGCATCGGGGTGCATCCGCTCAAGTCTGCGGAGCTGCTTTTCCGCTTCCTTGAAGGCCTTCTCCGGCATCTTCGCCTCCTTTAGCTTGTCGCGAAGTTCCCGGATGTCCTCTGAACGGTCGTCGGTCTCCCCGAGTTCACGCTGGATGGCCTTGAGCTGCTCACGGAGAAAATATTCCCGCTGCGTCTTATCGATCTCACCGCGCACATCGGCCTGGATTTTCTGCTGCACCGAGAGGAGCTCGATCTCCTTGCCCAGTGCATCGTTGATGCGTTTGATACGCTGGATCGGGTCGGTAACCTCGAGCAGTTCCTGGGCCTGCTCCACCTTGAGCCCCATATTGGCCACGGCAAGGTCCGCGAGCTTGCCGGGGTCTTCCACATTCTCTATAACAACCATGATGTCCGGCAGGATAACCTTGCCGAAGGAAACGAGCTTCTCGATCTGCTCCTTCACGTTCCGCATCAGCGCCTCGGTTTCGAGATTGACGTCCAAAGCAACTTCAGGGAAGGATTTGATCTCGACCTGGTAATACGGTTCCTTCTGCATGAACTTTACGGTCTTTGCCCGGGCCACGCCCTGGACCAGTATCTTGATCCTTCCGTCAGGCAGCTTGAGCATCCTCATGATCACGCCCACCGTGCCCATGGAATAAAGGTCAGAGGGCGCCGGGTTCTCGACATTGATGTCCTTCTGAGACGTCAGAAAGATCATGCGGTTGCCCTCGAGGGCCACTTCGATCGCTTTGATCGACATTTCTCGTCCTACGAAGAGCGGCAGCACCATATACGGGAAGACCACGATATCCCTGATGGGGAGCAGCGGCAGTTTCTTCGGTATCTCTATTGACTGTTGAAGGTCAGCGTTTTTTGCCTCTGTCTTGGCCAAACCATCCTCCTGTTCTCTCTTGTACGATTATACTGTTTTTCCGCCCCACAAGCAACCGGAATACCTTAGAGCGTCAACCTCTTCAAGTACTCCCTGAACTGCTCTCCAAGCTCTTCGTTCCGAAGTCCGAACTCCACCGTGGCCTCCAGGAATCCGAGCTTGTCTCCCGCATCATACCGCTTGCCCTGAAAGGCATAGGCGTAAACTGGCTGGTCCTCCGAGAGCCTCTTGATCCCGTCGGTGAGCTGGATCTCGCCGCCCTTGCCCGGGCTGGTCTGCTCAAGAGCGGTAAATATCTCAGGGGTAAAAATATAACGCCCGATGATTGCAAGGGTGGATGGTGCCTCGTCGGGTGGCGGCTTCTCGACCACGTCCTTGAGGCGGTAGACCCCTTCCGCGACCTTGTCTGCGTCAATAATACCATACTGACCGGTCTGCGAACGCGGGACCTCCTGGATTGCAAGCACCGTGGCGGAATACCGGTCATGAACATCCATCATCTGCTTCAGTGCGGGGACATCGGATCTGATAATATCGTCTCCAAGGAGCACCGCAAAGGGCTCGTGGTTCACGACACGCTTTGCCGTAAGCACTGCATGGCCGAGGCCGAGGGCCAGTTTCTGCCGGACATAGCAGATTGTCGCCATCTCGGCAATCCGTTGTATCTCCGACAGGAGGTCGTGCTTTCCCTTTGCCTTGAGATCTTCTTCAAGCTCGAAAGCAATATCAAAGTGGTCCTCGATGGCCCGTTTGTGCCTGCCCGTCACCATTACAAGCTCGTCGATGCCGGACTCCACGGCCTCCTCAACGACATACTGGATGAGCGGCTTGTCCACGAGCGAGAGCATCTCTTTCGGTGACGCCTTGGTCGCAGGCAGGAACCGGGTGCCGTACCCGGCAACAGGAAAGACCGCTTTCTTGACCCCGTGCTGCATTTCTCATTCCTCCTGACCGGTATCGGCGCTGGTATCCCCGCGTTCCCGGTTAGATGCCCGGCACGCTCCCGAGAAGATACTTCAGGTCATCGTCGTTGAATCGAATGCCGATGCCGGCATAAGCGGCCGCCCGGTCTTCATTGGCGAAATTATCGTAACCGGCGTTCAGGAAGACCACTTTACCGATGCTGAACTCCACGCCCGCCTTCATGTGGGTTTTTTCATTCCCCGGTTCAGTGCTGTTGAAATTCCAGGCAGCGAAGCTGAGCTTGACGGCGTCATCGAATAGATAGTAATCGCCGCCAAAGCCTCCCTCGGACTCGATGAACCCCACGCGGGCGGCGAGATTCCCCCATCGCTTGGCAAACATGACGCTGAACTTCAGCCTGTCTTCATAGGTCTCATAGGTAATCGTTGACGGCACCGTGGTGACAACCGTCGATCGTTTGTACTTGCCGTATGGATCGTTATTGATCTCGAAAATATAACCATAATTAGGCCGCGGCATCATGGAGAGGGTAAAGTAGTTCTTGACGTCCGGGAACATATATTCGCTCCGGAAGCCAACGATCGTCTTCATACGCGACAGTCGCGCGGTGACCTCGCCGATCCCCTTAGCGGCGGTATCAATATTATTATACATGCTGTCGTCGGTCACCAACTTACCGAGGGTCCCCTCGCCGCGTTCGATCTTCCGTGCAATATTGTCGATGGAAGCAAGGGCCAGCTCGGCGTTCCTCGACGCTTCTCGGACGTTTTCCATCGTTACCTTGAAGTTGTCCCGGTTCTCAGCCACAACGCCGTTGATGTTTTCGGCCATCTCGTTCAGCCGCATGACGAGTTCGCTGCCGTCGCTCCGCAGGGTCTGCGAAAAATCCTCGACATTCGCCATGGTCGACCGGAGGTCCGCAAGGATGTCTTCCATTGAACGCGCGCCCTTCTGACCGCCGAAGGCCTGACGGAGTGCCGTGGTCACGGACTTGATATCGTCCGATATGCCGTTCAACTGGGTTATCAGCCGGTCGATGTCGCTCGGAGAAACGGTGACCCTGATTTCCTCTCCCTCTTGAAAGTATGACGACCGGTCCGGCGGATGGGGATTGGACTTCGGGGGCGGGCCCGGTACGATCTCAACATATTTTTCCCCGAGAAGGCCCATGGTCCTGATCACCGCCTTTGAGCCGCGGTTGATGAGGACGTCCGGCCAGATGCGCAAGGTAAGCCTGGCCTTGCTGTCGATAAGTTCCACCTTTTCAACGGAGCCGATCTTTACCCCTGCCATCCTGACAACGGCCTTGCTGTCGATCCCGGCAACGGAATCGAAGGTGGTGACGATCGTATATCCCTTGTCACCAAACTCGTACTTACCCACGGCAAAGGTCATGTAGAGAAGCATAACCGAGCCTGCCAATACGAGCAAGCCCACCTTTGCCTCAGCGGTCAGTTTGAGCATGAAAACTCCTCAGCAAAAAATTTGAGCTCAACAGAGAACATTAGTTTTACATCTTACCCTTTCGATTTTACAATTTTCATTTTGCACTTTGCAATTTACCATGGGCGCAGCTCGGGAGTGCGCCCTACTCCGCCGTTATCGGCCCGACGGCGCTCCCCGTGATAAACTGGCGCACGATCGGATTGGACGTGCCTTTGATCTCGTCGGGCGTCCCGGTTTCCTGGATCTGCCCCTTGTACAACATTGCTATCCGGTCCGATATCTTATAGGCGCTCTGCATATCGTGGGTGATCGAAACCGAGGTGCCGCCCAGTTTTTTTCTGAGATCGACGATCAGGTCGTTGATCGCGTCTGCGGAAATGGGATCAAGACCCGTTGTCGGCTCGTCGTACAGGATAATGGCCGGGTCCATTGCGATAGCCCGGGCAAGCCCGACCCGTTTTTTCATGCCGCCCGAAAGGTCAGCCGGCATCTTGTCCTCTATCCCTTTCAGGCCAACGAGGGCAAGCTTCTGTGTCGCAAGCTCCCGTATCTCTTTTGCCGACAGCTTGGTATGCTGGGCGAGGGCGAAACCCACATTTTCCCATACCGTAAGCGAGTCAAAAAGCGCGGCACCCTGAAAGAGCATGCCGAATTTTTTCCGTATCTCGTTCAGCCCGGCTTCATCAAGACGATTCACGACCTTGCCGTCGATAGACACCTGCCCCATGTCGGGGAACAGAAGCCCGATGATGTGCTTCAGGAGTACGCTCTTGCCGCTCCCGCTGCCGCCGATCACCGTCAGGCTCTCTCCCTGATGGACCGTAAGGTCCACGCCGCGGAGCACCTGCGAGTCGCCGAAACTCTTATGAAGATTCGTAATCTCTATCATTCATTCAGATACAGCACAGCCAGAACAGTGCGTGCG
>DMKB01000333.1 GCA_003454665.1 Nitrospiraceae bacterium
AGTCCAAAGGATCAAAGGTAAAATGAATGCCTAAATAGCAATGCTTAAAAGGATCTCGACCTTTAAATTTATTGCCATTTGAAATTTATTTGACATTTGTATTTTGAGCTTTGAAATTAGTCATTACCTCTGCGTCCCGAGTGGCCGCTTCTGATTTTAGGCTATCTGTGGTTAAGCTTTGACAATACGTTTTATTTTGGTAAGGGATACCACCTATGGTCAACATGCTCTTCATCGGCATCGGCGGGTTCCTCGGCGCAATTACCCGGTACAGCATTGCGCTCTGGATCGGTCAGAAATGGGGCAGATCGTTTCCCTTCGGCACGCTCGTCGTAAACATCACGGGATGCCTTCTCATCGGCTTTCTTATGCCCCTCTTGACGGAGCGGTTTCTCGTCAATCCCCAGTTGCGGCTGCTCCTCACCGTCGGTTTTCTCGGCGCCTACACCACCTTTTCCACCTTTGCATACGAAACGGGAACGCTCCTCCAGGACGGCGAATGGCTCTTCGCCCTTTTGAACGTCGTGCTGAGCGTACTCGTCGGGTTTATCGCCCTGAAACTCGGGGAAATGGCGTCAAAAGCCATGTCGTAAGACAAACACCACCAGCTCTTGAACACATGCCGCATAAAACCCGGAAGGCGCGTTCCACCGGTCGTGCAGTTCCGGTTGTCCACCTGAGGAGAACACAATGGTAAAAAAGGGGCCTGCGAAAAAACTGACGATTTACGTCGATGAATCGGACAAACACGGCAGAAAGCCGGTCTATGAGGTGCTGCTCGACATCCTGTATAAAAAGAAGATTGCCGGTGCAAGTGTGTTCCGCGGGATGGCGGGATACGGCAGTGACGGCGTGTTCCATTCCGCGAAAATGCTCGCCCTCTCAGCGGCATTGCCGATCAAGATCGAAGCAGTAGACTCCGAGGAATTGATCCAGGCCGTCCTGCCCGATATTACCAGCATCGTTCAGAAGGGACTCGTCGAAGTGAGCGATACGGAGGTGATGCTCTGCTGCGGCGGGGAGGCCGAAGGAAAGGCGTCCCGCTGACCGCTCATTCCTTCCACCCGTGGTTCCCGATGAGCGGAACAAACACACAGGGGATGCTCTTGTCCGTGACCACGCCCTCCGGTGTTTTTACGAGTTTCACCAGCTGCTGAGAAAACCGCTCCCCCACGGGAATGACCATCCTGCCGCCCTCGCGGAGTTGCGCGACGAGTGATTCCGGAATCTCCGGTGCGCCGGCAGCCACCAGAATGGCGTCAAAGGGCGCCATGTCCTTCCACCCATAGGTTCCATCAAAAGTTTTGATCGCTACCCGCTGGTAGCCGAGGCGGTCAAGAGCGGCACGGGCATTCGCTGCAAGCGTCTTGATGCGCTCCACGGTGTATACCTTTGCGCACAGCTCGGCAAGGACTGCCGCCTGGTATCCTGAGCCCGTACCGATCTCGAGGACGCGCTCCGAACCCGTAAGCTCCAGCAGCTCCGTCATGAGCGCCACCATATAGGGCTGCGAGATAGTCTGGCTCTCGCCGATCGGAAGGGCATGGTCCCCGTACGCTGTGCCGCGAATGGCCTCGGGCATGAACTCGTGCCGGGGAACGTTGCGCATTGCGTTCAGCACGCGGGGGTCATGGATGCCGCGGGTGACGAGCTGCACTTCCACCATGCGTCTGCGTTCCGCCTCGAAGTTGAACACTCACTGCTCCTTGGGAGAGATCGTTCGCTGAAAGACCAGTTTTTGCATTGAGCGCAGCCCGTCGAAGGAGGCATAATCGGTAAGATCAAGGTGGAGCGGAGTGATCGAGACCGCATGACGGTCGATGGCGTCGAAATCCGTTCCCTCTTCCCGCTCCCAGTCAGGGTCTCCGCCGCCGATCCAGTAATATTTCTTTCCCCGGGGATCGACCCGCTCAACGGTCATCTGGTGGTATATGCGTTTACCGAGGCGCGTGATGCGGGTGCCGGTAATGTCCTCGAGGGGAATGTTCGGAACATTGACGTTCAGGAGGGTCCCCGCCGACAGGCCGTGATCGAGTATCTGCTCGGCAACGCGGAGCGCCACCTCTGCCGCCTCGGCAAAACGGAAACGGTCCCGTGCAACGAGTGAAATGGCGAATGACGGTACCTCAAGCAGCCTGGCCTCGATCGCCCCGGCAACGGTCCCGGAATAGGTGACATCGTCTCCCAGGTTCGGCCCCTTGTTGATGCCCGAAACAACGAGCCTCGGCTTCTCATCCAGCAGGCCCTTGATGCCGATGTTCACGCAGTCCGTGGGCGTGCCGTTCACGCTGTACACGTTCTCCTTGACCTGCTCGATCAGGAGCGGCCGGTGGAGGGTCATGGAATGGCCGGCTGCGCTCCGCTCCCGGTCAGGGGCAACAATAATGACCCGGTCCATCTCGCGCAGCCGCTTCGCCAGCATCTGTATCCCGGGGGAATACACCCCGTCATCGTTCGTAACGAGTATCATAAGATATGAAGATTAGCCACGAAATTTCACGAACAGGCACGAATGAAGCGAGGTCTTGGGAATTTCACCGAATAAAAAACCTCATTCTTTTTTAATTCGTGAAAATTCGTGCGAATTCGCGGCTAAGTAAAGAGGCCCGGAGGGTGTCCGGGCCTTGTTGAAAATGGTCGGGGCGAGCCGATTTGAACGGCCGACCTCTCGCACCCCAAGCGAGTGCGCTACCAGGCTGCGCTACGCCCCGATGGTTCCTTTCTCATTGCAACGTGCGAAATGCAAACAGCAAAAATAAAGGAGGGATGCCGTCTCGTTCACCAAATCCCGCGATGAGCCATTTATTTTTCATTGAGGATCTCGAGTATCTCCCGCAGTTCTTTCTTCGCCGTCTCCAGCACGGACGCTACGGAATCTCCACGGCTTCCATTCAACTGTTTCCTGGCGCCGGAGATGGTATAACCGTCATCATAAAGAAGCTGCTTGATCCGGAGGATGTACTCGAGGTCTTTCTTTTTGTAGAGTCGCTGGCCTGACTTGCCTTTTTCCGGACGAAGATTCGGAAACTCCGTTTCCCAGTACCGCAGGACGTACGGTTCCAGCCCGGTCACACGGCTGACGTCTCCAATCCGGTAAAATAATTTATTCGGTGGTTGTCGCGGAGGAGAGGACATGGTCCTTAAATATCATGCTCGGCCTGAAGCTCACCACGCTTCTCGGGGTGATTTCTATTTCCTGGCCGGTCTTCGGGTTGCGCCCTTTTCTCGAATTCTTCTTGCGCACGACAAAATTGCCGAACCCCGAGAGCTTTACCGTCTCACCCTGCTTCAGCGCCTGCTTGATCGTATCCAGAATCATCTCAACCAGCTCTTCTGCGTCCTGCTTCGGCAGGCCTACCCTGTCAAAGACCTCCGAGATGATGTCTGCCTTGGTCATAACTACCTCCTGTTCAAGGGCTACTATAGAAGATAAGACCTTCAAAGTCAAGGCAAAATTACGAAGCGCCAGGCAAAAATCGACACGCAAATACGCCTTTTTTATTACGGAAAGGAGTACTCATTTTTTCATGGCCTTATGATGCACATCATACGTTATCGCTAAAAAAAATATATACACTGGGCCGGTGAATGAATACGATGTGGGAACAGGAAAAAAGGAGGGGGATAATCGTGGTTCGTGCGAAAATCTGCTACAATGATATCAGCGCGTCTGATTTCCTTCCTCATTACGTTAGTATTACATCCATACAGCCAGCCACGGAACAAAGGGGGTGATACCGGAACCATACGTCCGCAATACGAACGCTTTTATAATCCTAAAAGAAATTAAGGAGGGAAACATGAAGGGAAAATACGTGTTCTGGATATTGCTCGTATTCCTGGGTATGGGCATGGTGTTCCATGCTGTGCCCGGAGAAGCAGCGAGGAAAAAAATCAAGGTCTCAAGGCAGGGAAAGGCCTGCCTCGGATGCCATGAGGCCCGCTCCCCTGCCTTCGTAAAGGAATGGAAGCTCAGCTCACACGCGAAAAACGGCGTTGACTGCTATACCTGCCATAAGGCGAATAAATCCGATCCCGATGCCATGAAGCACAACGGGTATACCATTTCCATACTGGTAACACCGAAAGACTGCTCGAAATGCCATGCACAACAGGTAAAAGAAATGACCTCGAGCCATCACGCGAAGGCCGGCGATATCCTGAACTCCCTCGACAACTATCTCGGAGAAGTCATCGGAGGGGCCGAGGCCGTTGTCGTGGGATGCGTCCAGTGCCATGGCTCAAAAGTGAAAGTCACCGCCAACGGAAAGCTCGACATCAATACCTGGCCGAACACCGGTATCGGCCGGATCAATCCCGACGGTTCCCTCGGTTCCTGCACCGCCTGCCATGCACGCCACAGCTTTTCGGCGGCACAGGCGCGTGAACCTGAGGCCTGCGGCAAATGCCACCTCGGCCCCGACCATCCGCAGCTCGAGGTCTACGAAGAGTCGAAACACGGGATCCTGTATAAGGCAAACAAAGAGAGATTAAACATGCATAAAAAAAGGTGGGTCGTAGGAAAGGACTACTCCGCCGCACCGACGTGCGCGACCTGCCACATGAGCGCAACGCCCAGCCAGCCGGCTACACACGATGTGGGCACGAGGATCAGCTGGACCCTGCGGCCGCCGATCTCCCGCAAGCAAGAAAACGCAGCCAAGAAACGAAGCAATATGCAGGATGTCTGCAGAAACTGTCATGCCGAACCGTACGTCAAGGGCTTCTACCGGCAGTTCGATAATCTCGTGAACCTGTACAATGACAAATTCGCAAAACCCGCGACGAACATCCGCAAGGAACTTATCAAGAAGGGCAAACTCACCAAGGCGAATTTTGACGACAAGCTGGACTGGATCTACTGGGAACTGTGGCACCATGAAGGCCGTCGGGCACGCCACGGCGCGTCCATGTCAGGGCCTGACTACGCATGGTGGCACGGGATGTACGATGTGGCCAAGCACTTCTACAACGAGTTCTTGCCCGAGGTAAAGCACGTGGCCGGCCCGAAGCTGTACAAGCAACTCTCAAAGAAATATATCGAGAAAGATGTCCGCCACGAGTGGTACGTGAAGGGCATGAGCAAGGAACAGCTCCAAAAGACGCAGAAATTTTACAACAAGAGGTACGGTCAGTAAAAACGCTGAGCGGCGGGGCGCCCTGCCCCGCCTTTTTTTTGCCTNNCCCCCGGGAGTGTGCGCCCCGCCTATTTGCCATGGACTTCATCGTGCGCAGCGGGTAATATTGCTTGCGTATCGATACCTCATCTGGTAGATTATTCATACGCTCTCGGACAACACCTATTCCGTAAACCATGACATCCATCCTCCACGCACAAGGCCTCGTAAAAGATTATCCCGGCGTCAAGGCCGTCGACAATGTCGAACTCACGATCGAGCAGGGCGTCTGCTTCGGCCTGCTCGGGCCGAACGGTGC
>DMKB01000342.1 GCA_003454665.1 Nitrospiraceae bacterium
TTCTTCATGCGATAATCAACGAGATTATTTACTGTTAAAGAGAACGTTTACAACAGCCACGCCGTACATCAGCCACAGGACAGCCAAAATGCCGAATGCGGCCACCCGCATTTTTTTCATAATAACGTCCTCTGAATGTCTGTCGGCACGCCGTATCTGGCGGTCTTTTTTTCCGGCCGCGGTGTAGAAATCCCTGAAGCGGTTGTAGCGAACCGGAGCGAGCTCGTACAGCCTTGCGAGGGGGATGACTGAAGGATCGAGCGAGAACGGGAACAGAAACGATGTGTCTATTGAAGGGGCTTCCTGTATGCACGAAGCGATTGTATCATCGCTCATGGAGTTCACTTTATTTTCGTAAGAAAGAGTGAGGTTTTCCCGGACTGAATGTTCAAACAGACGGAATGGCTTTCTCCGCTCGAACTTTCCATTGATGAGACTGGATTCGAAGCAGCGTATCGCATTCTCGGTGTCACCGAGTTTCTGGTAGCACGAGCCTTGGAGGAACAGCGTATTTGCCATACCGGAGATCTTATTCGGGAGGGGGTTGCTGAAGGGGTGGCCTCGTGCGTCTATTTTGCGGAAGGTATCCTCGGCCCGTCGAAGCTCAACGAGCGCCTGTTCGTAACGGCCTTCGTGGAAAAGCGAATAACCGGCATCGTACAGTTGTCTGGCCATGTGCCTTTTTAATACCGTTGACATGACAGCCTATCTATGTGTCCAGGATATTCTTTATCTTGTTCAATATCTCCATAGGACTGAAAGGTTTTACGATATATTCGTCCGCGCCAACCTCCTTGCCGCGCTCCTGTTCGGCCACCTGGCCCTTTGCCGTCAGCATGATCACATACGTCGCCTTGAGCTCTTCGTCTTGCTTGATGATCTGGCAGATTTCGTAACCGTTCATTTCCGGCATCATAATGTCAAGGAACAGGATGTCAGGCCGGAACTCCTTCACCTTTTTGAGGGTGTCCGCTCCATCCTTTGCCAGGACAAGCTTGTATCCCTCGTCTTCAAGGAGATAGGTCAACGCTTCCCTGATATTTTCGTTGTCATCGGCAATCAGTATTTTTTTTTGTTTCATTCCCTCACCAAGTGGTATTTGACGTATGGTTGAAATACTAGCTGCAATTGTGCAGTTTGTCAAGGCTGGTGAAATCAAATGCCGTTGCCCATCGTAACGGGACAGGTGTGCAACGGCTTAATAAATAACGTTTCTTCTCCTCTCAGGGTGCGTGGCCGAGAATAACGGGTTTGTGCCCTGCAACCAGGCGCACCTCGCAGGGGGGAGCAGTGAAGCACATCGTCCCTGAATATATTGCAGATATTAGTTGTTAAATAAAAAAAAGTTGAAAAAACATGGTCGCTGATGTATCATAGGCGCATTCCAGAAACGCATGAACGTGCCTGTTATGGCTGTTTTTTGGCCTCATCCCGCGCCCGTTGTTGTCGGGCAGGGGAGCCCAGGAGGGAATGACGTGGATAGTGGTGTTGACTATAGTGCAGTTCTGCGGAAGGCGCTCAAGAGAGGCGGGGATTTTGCCGATATCTTTCTCGAGCGGAGTACACCGCTTTCTGTCGTCTGTGAGGACAACCGGGTCGAAAAAGTGATTTCCGGAGCAGATTACGGGGCCGGCGTGCGGGTCGTCTTCGGAAATCGGACGGCCTACGCCTATGCGAACGAGCTTTCAAGAGATTCCTTGCTGGACCTGGCAGATGCCGTGAGTCAGGCGGTGGATGGAAGAATCAGTCCTGAACAACATATCGCGATAAACCTCTCCCGGAAGAATCCAGCGGTAAATTTCATCATACAAAAAACCCCCGACGGTGTGCAGACGGCCCACAAGGTCGCTCTTGTGGAGAGAGCGAACAACGTGGCCGGCTCCGTGGACCGGCGAATCCGGCAGGTGATGGTGATATACCGGGAGAACAGGCAACGGACAACGATCGCCCATTCAGACGGATTTATCGCCGAAGATGACCGCGTGTACCTGACCGCCCTCGTCCAGGTGGTTGCCGCTGACGGGGAGCATGTGCAGACGGGGTATGAGCCCGTGGGAGGGTTTATCGGCATGGAGTTGTTCGATGCCCATCCCCTTGAGCAGGCGGCAGAGACGGCAGCCAGGCGCGCGGTGATGATGCTTTCCGCTCGAAAGGCGCCGGCAGGGAGGATGCCCGTCGTACTGTCCTCCGCGGCAGGGGGAACGATGATTCACGAGGCTGTCGGGCATGGTCTTGAGGCTGATCTTGCGCAGTCGGGTCTCTCCGTATACTCGGGGAAACGGGGACAGCGGATCGCTGCACCCGTGATTACCGTGGTTGATGATGCCACGCTCCCGGGCAGGCGCGGCTCTTTTCGCTTCGACGATGAGGGCACCGACGCAGAGCGCACCGTGCTTGTGGACAGAGGCGTTCTGAAGACGTTTCTCTATGATCGGCTGACAGCGGCCAAGGACGGCGTTAACTCAACGGGCAATGGGAGAAGGGAGTCCTATCGACATCGGCCGATTCCGAGGATGACAAACACCCTGATAGCGCCGGGAACGACCAACCCTGAGGAAATCCTCGACGCAACGCAACAGGGGCTGTTCGTCACGAAGATGGGTGGGGGACAGGTGAATACGGTGAACGGGGACTTCGTCTTCGAGGTGAGCGAAGGGTATCTGATCGAGGGCGGGGCAATCGGAGAGCCGGTTCGGGGCGCTACACTCACCGGGAACGGCCCGAACGTTCTTCTGTCGATCGATATGGTCGGGTCGGACCTGGGGTTCTCCATCGGTACCTGCGGGAAGGACGGACAGGGAGCGCCGGTGAGCGACGCGCAGCCCACGTTGAGGATTCCGGAGATCACCGTAGGCGGGGAAGTGACCTAAGGCAGTATGCTCTCATTTATTCAGAAGAGGCTTGAACTCAAAATCATTTTTGCCCTGATCGTTGTTGTCGGGCTGGTCATCAGTGTTTTTGCCTATATCGATATTCGCATGACCCAAACTGATACCCTTCGCACTTCAGAGCAGGGATTGCGCGCTCTTGCCGCATCGATCAAAGGAAGTGTGAATGCGGCAATGAAAAAAGGGCATCAGGAGGATGTCCAGGGTATTCTTGCGGAAGTAAAAATCCCGAGTCTTATTGATCGCATCATGATCTATGATCAGCAGGGTACGACGATAACATGCGCGGGAACGGTGGAGAACAAACCCGAACATGCCGAACGCCTCCTGAGCATTTCTCCCGACATTATCAGCAATGTACACGCCGGTGACCAGACAGAGATTCGCAGGGAGAACGAGCGCCCTTTTTTGTCGTACTATTCACCGATCATAAACCAGCCTGACTGTTTCCGCTGTCATGGAAACCAAAAGAAGCTGAACGGCATTCTCCGCATTGATTTTTCCCTCCATGAAGCGGTAGACCTTTTTACTGCCCGCCGAAACAGGATCCTCGTCCTTGCCGGTGTCATGATTGCGGCCCTTGTCGCGGCCCTCGTGGTTCTCCTGCGCATCGTCATTCACCGGCCGGTACGGGACCTGAAAGACGCCATGGCCCGGGCAGGGCAGGGAGGTGGTGCTGTCGAGCTCCCCACCGCGGGAGAGGATGAGCTCTCTGACCTCAAACAGGGTTTCGTGAACATGATGGAAAAAATCCATGAGCTGCATGGGACGAATCTGGAAAAAGAAAAAGAGCTTGCCCGCAACCAGGAAGTCATTCGGTTTCGTGCCGAACTGCAGACCATGTTCGATGCCATGCCTGACGGCGTGCTCCTCATCGACCCGAATATGAACATTATGCAGAGCAACCCCCGGGCCTATGATCTCCTGCCGGATATGGAGACGAAGGCCGGGCGCATCGGACAGGGCTGCCTCATAGATAAAAACTGTCCCCACCAGTGTATACAGAAGGCGCTCACCTCGGGCAGTGTGTGTGAGCACCAGTGTAAACTGACCCATCCTGAAAAAGGAATACGGCACCTCCACAGCATCTGCGCCCCCATTGTTGAGGACGGTCGCGCCGTGTCTGTCG
>DMKB01000367.1 GCA_003454665.1 Nitrospiraceae bacterium
ACCGGCGCTGCCAAGGCAGTGTCTCTCGTGCTCCCGGAGCTCAAGGGAAAGCTGGACGGCATGTCGCTCAGGGTGCCGACGCCCAATGTCTCCGTCGTGGATTTCGTTGCCGAAGTCTCGAAGAAAACGACTGCCGAAGAGGTCAATACGGCGCTCAAATCCGCGGCCCAGGGTAAACTCAAGGGCATTCTCCTGTATGAAGAGTCGCCCCTCGTTTCCATCGACTTTAAGGCGAATCCCCACTCCTCCATCGTGGACGCTGCACTCACGAGCGTCATAGACGGCACGATGGTAAAGATCATTGCCTGGTATGACAACGAATGGGGCTATTCGTGCAGGCTGCGCGACCTGATCCTGTTCGTTGCAAAGAAAGGACTCTAGGAGAACGCAAGCTCCAAATTTCAAATCACAAATCCCAAACAATCGACAAATTCCAATGTCCCAAATGTTTGGAATGTGATTCTTGGTGCTTTGAATTTATTTGAGATTTGGTGCTTGTAATTTGGAATTTCACCGCGAGGTGCACCTATGGATAAAATGACGATCGAAAATGTCGAGTTGAAGGGCAAGCGGGTCTTTATCCGGGCTGATTTCAACGTCCCCTTGGACGAAAACGGCAACATCACGGACGACGGCAGGATCCGCTCCACGCTCCCAACCATCAACTACGCCATCGACGAAGGGGCAAAGGTCATTCTTGCCTCGCACCTCGGCCGTCCCAAGGGCAAGCCGAACGCCAAGTACAGCCTGGCTCCGATAGCGAAGCGATTGAACCGCCTCCTGAACAACGGGGTGAAGTTCACCAAGGACTGCATCGGCCCCGAGGTACAGCATACCGTGCAGGGCATGCGGCCCGGCGACGTGCTCCTCCTCGAGAACCTCCGGTTTCACGCAGAAGAGGAAAAGAACGACGAGGGCTTCGCAAAGGCCCTGGCGTCTCTCGCCGACGTATTCGTAAACGACGCCTTCGGCACGGCCCACCGCGCCCACGCCTCCACCTACGGCATCACCAAGCACGTGAAGCAGTCGGTGGCGGGATTCCTCATGAAAAAGGAAGTAACCTACCTCCAGGAGACCGTGGCAAATCCCGTGCGGCCCTTCGTTGCCATTCTGGGGGGGGCAAAGGTCTCGGGAAAGATCGGCGTAATCGAGAACCTGAAAGACAAGGTGGACAAGGTGATCGTCGGCGGCGGCATGGCCTTTTCTTTTATAAAGTCACGGGGAGAAGAGGTCGGCAATTCGCTCGTGGAAGAGGAAATGATCGAGACCGCCCACCGTATCAGGATGAGCGTGCGGGAACGAGGGGTTAAATTCTATCTTCCCATTGATTTTGTCGTGGCCGAAAGCATGGACCCGGGAGCGGAAACCAAGATCGTCACCTCCCAGGAAATTCCGAAAGGGTGGGTGGGGCTCGACATCGGCCCGGCCACAACTCGGCTCTTTACCGAAGCAATCCAGGACGCCAAGACCATCATCTGGAACGGGCCCATGGGCATGTTCGAGATGGACGCCTACTCGCGCGGCACCTTTGCCATTGCCCGCGCCGTGGCCGATGCCTACGCACTTACCATCGTCGGCGGCGGAGATACGGACGTAGCAGTCCACCGCGCCGGCGTTTCCGACAGCATTTCCTTCATCTCCACGGGCGGCGGGGCCTCACTCCAGCTCCTGGAAGGCAAGGAGCTGCCGGGCCTGTCCGCGTTGATGGATGCCAAAGAATCATAATTTTTCTCGCCACGGTCGCTACGAACGCTAAAGAAATCGCTTCGAGATTTTAACTCGTTGCGATCTTTGCGCGCGTTGCGAGAGATTAAAGAGGGGTTTCTCATGACCACAAAAAGAATACCGATAATCGCGGGCAACTGGAAGATGAACAAGACAGCTTCTGAAGCACGGGACCTGGCAACGGCGATCATCCTCCTGGTGAAGAATGTAAAAAACCGGGATGTCGTGCTTGCGCCGCCCTTCACGTCGCTCCAGGCCGTTGCTGAGACCATCAAAAAGACGGACATCGCCCTGGCCTCGCAGAACCTGTACTGGGAAGACAAAGGGGCCTACACCGGCGAAATATCAGCGGAAATGCTGTTGGAATTGGGCTGCAAATATGTTATTATAGGCCACAGTGAGCGCAGGCAGTACTTCGGGGAGACCGACGAGACGGTCAACAAACGTCTGCGGCAGGCCCTGAACAAGGGGCTCCTGCCGATCGTCTGTGTCGGCGAGACCCTGGACGAGCGCGAATCCGGCAAGGCGAACCAGGTCATCAAGGGCCAGCTCAAGGGTGCCCTCAAAGACGTCACCGCTGCCGAAATGGAGCGTGTCGTTGTCGCCTACGAACCGGTCTGGGCAATCGGTACGGGCAAGACTGCGACGCCGAAACAGGCGCAGGAGATCCACCAGTTCATCCGCGCCAACATCAAGGCCCTGTACGATGATGCGACAGCCGCTGCTCTTCGCATCCAGTACGGCGGGAGCGTGACACCCGACAATGTGTCCACGCTCATGGCCATGCCCGATATCGATGGCGCCCTCGTCGGCGGGGCGAGTCTGAAGCCCGAGTCATTCGCGGCACTCGTAAAATTTACTTAAAGATTGTAACCTGAGGAGGAAGTAATGATTCACGGTCTCTTAATAGCCTTACATGTCATCGTTTCCGTCATATTAATATTGATGGTGCTGCTGCAGAAAGGAAAGGGCGCCGACATCGGCGCTGCCTTCGGCGGCGCTTCGCAGACCGTGTTCGGCCCCCGGGGCGCACAGTCGTTCCTGGCAAAGCTTACCACGGGCGCCGCTGTTCTGTTCATGGTCACTTCGCTTGTTCTCGCCCTCATAGCGAGCCAGAAGCCTTCTGTCATGGAAGGGGTGCAGCAGGAGCAGCAACAGCAGGCCCCGCTGCCCGTAGCCCCGCCGCCGGCTCCGGCGCCTGCGAAAAAATAACGAGAAGGCATGAAGCAGTATATCGAAGCACGTAACCACGGGGTAGGCCCTGCCTACCCTTTTGTTTTTTGTAATGCAACCGTTGGACACGGATAAAGACGGATTTGAATTCTTCCCAATACGTTGTATCCGTACTTCCCGTGCACATCCGTGTCCCATAAACGTTTTCTCAATGAAACAACTCTCCATTTATATCGTAGCCGTGAGTGTAATCTTCTTCGCCTGTGTGCAGAGGCCGGAGCGGAATCCCAATACCCTCGTTATGAGTTCCATCGGCGACGCCCGCAGGTTGAATCCCATCCTGGCGAACGACTCCGCGTCAGGGGAGATTAACGATCTCGTGTTCAACGGCCTCGTAAGGTACGATAAGAACATCCGGCTGGTAGGAGACCTGGCAGAACGATGGACGATCTCTCCAGACGGGAAGACCGTCACCTTTCACCTCCGGAAAGGGGTAACATGGCACGACGGCGTGGAGTTTACCGCCGAGGACTGCCTCTTTACCTATCGGATGCTCATCAACCCAAAAGTGGTTACTCCCTACAGCAGTTCCTACATGGACGTGTCGAAAGCCGAGATCCTGGGCCGATATATATTCCGGGTCACGTACAAGGAACCTTTTTCACCGGCCCTCGAGAGCTGGGCCATGGGCATGATTCCCAGGCATATCCTGAGCGGAAAAGACATCAACAGCGACCCGTTCAACAGGAATCCCATAGGCACCGGACCGTACCGGTTCAAGGAGTGGGTCTCCGGCCAGAAGATCGTTCTCGTCGCGAACGATGATTACTTCGAAGGCAGGCCCAACATAGACCAGTATATTTACCGGATCATACCAGACAATTCGACGATGTTTCAGGAACTCCTTTCCGGCGGCGTGGACATGATGGGTTTGAATCCTCTCCAGTATCTCAGGAAGAGCGAAAGCCGAAGGATAAAGGAAAATTATGTGAAGTTTCGGTATCCGGCCAATGGCTATACCTATTTGGGATACAATCTGTCGAACCCGCTCTTCGCAGACAAAAAAGTGAGACAGGCGCTCGCGCATGCCATTGACCGCCAGAGCATTATCGACGGCGTGCTGCTCGGAATCGGCAGACCCTGCACCGGGCCATACTCGGATGTTTCCTGGGCGTATAACGCAGCAGCAAAAAGCTTTGCCTATATGCCGGATGCGGCGCGCGACATGCTGCGCAAGGCAGGCTGGGAAGATATTGACAACGACGGTGTCCTGGATAAGGGTGGAAGGTCATTCCGTTTCACGATCCTGACCAACCAGGGGAACAATCAGCGAGTCCGTGCCGCCGAGATCATTCAACAGAACTTAAAGCACATCGGCGTTGCCATATCTATCAGGGTCATGGAATGGCAGGCGTTTCTCAAGCAGGTTGATGATCGCTCCTTCGACTCCATTATTTTAGGGTGGAGCATGGGCCGGGACCCTGACATCTATGATCTCTGGCATTCGAGCAAGACGAAAAAGGGAGAATACAACTTCATTGGATACAAAAACAGCGAGGTTGACAGGCTGCTTATAGCGGGACGCCGCACCTTTGATGTAAAAAAGAGAAAAAAAATCTATCACCGCATCCATGCAATCCTTGCCGACGAGCAGCCCTATGCCTTTCTGTATGTGCCCGATGCAACGCCGATCGTGCACAAACGGTTCAAAGGCGTGGAACAGGCGCCGCTCGGCATATTCTATAATTTCAAGGACTGGTACGTGCCGAAGAACAGGATGGAATGGTAAGTTCGATTAAATTTCAAATGTCAAAGCTCAAAGTTCAATTAAATTCCAAAAGACGAAAAGTACAAAGGGAGTTTTGGTATTCGGTCATTTGACATTCATTTGACATTTGGATTTTGAAATTTGGCATTCTCAATTATGTCTCTTATTAACGTACAAAATCTCACGAAACGATTCAAGACCCTCACTGCCGTGGACGATATCTCCTTCACGGTGAACGAAGGCGAGGTCTTCGGATTCCTCGGGCCGAACGGCGCCGGCAAGACCACGACCATCAACATCCTCTGCACGCTCCTCTCGCCGAGCGCGGGAAGGGCAGAAATCGCCGGCTTCGACTGCGCGAAGCATTCCGACAAGGTACGGGCAGCCATCGGCCTGATCTTCCAGGACACCACGCTCGACAACGGCCTCACGGCCTACGAGAACCTGAAGTTCCACGCCTACCTGTACAACCTCGACCGTCGCTTGACGGAACGCAGGATCGACGAGATGCTGAACATAGTCGAGCTTTCCGGCAGGAAGAAGGACCTTATCAGGAATTTCTCGGGCGGCATGAAGCGGCGCCTCGAGATCGCCCGCGGCCTGCTCCACTATCCCCGCGTCCTGTTCCTCGACGAGCCGACCGTCGGCCTGGACCCCCAGACGCGGAACACGATGTGGGGATTCATCCAGGACCTCCGGAGCCGCGAAAAGATCACGGTGTTCATGACCACCCATTACATGGAAGAGGCGGAGAACTGCGACCGCATCGCGATCATGGATCACGGGAAGATCATCGCCCTCGACACGCCCTCCCGCCTCAAGGAACTGGTGCATGGAGACATTGTCCGCGTCGTCACCGCCGACAATAAGCAGGCGGCAATCGAGATAGAGAACAAGTTCGGCATCATCGCCCGGGAGGAGAACGGCAGCCTCTCCGTTGAGACTGAACACGGCGATGAATTCATACCACGGCTGGTTAATGCGCTGACCGTCGAGACACGGTCCGTCAGTCTCCAGAAGCCGACGTTGAACGACGTGTTCCTCCGGCTGACGGGCAGGACCATCAGGGAAGACTTGATGGAGAACGGCAGGGCCGTCATGCGGGAATTCGTACGGACGCACCGGAGGGCGCAGCGATGATCCAGTTCAGGCCCATATACGTTATCTGCGTCCGGGAGTTCAAAAAATTCTTCCGCGAAAAAAGCCGCCTCCTCGGCACCCTGGCCAGGCCCGTGTTGTGGCTCTTCGTCGTTGGAACCGGCATGAGCGCGCTCATCCGGCCGCAGGCAGGGTTTTCCTACGTCCAGTTCATCTTTCCGGGAATGATCGGCATGACCATCCTCTTCTCATCGATCTTCTCGGCGATTTCCATCGTCTGGGACCGGGAATTCGGCTTCATGAAGGAGATGCTCGTTGCGCCCATCTCCCGGCTGTCCATCGTCATCGGCAAGGCCATTTCCGGCACCGCCATATCCGTGGCCCAAGCCGTGATTATTCTCATCCTCATTCCCTTTCTCGGCATTACCATCACCTTCTCCCAGTTTATCGAGGTCGTTGCCGTGGCGATACTGGTGTCGTTCTGCATTACGTCGATCGGCATCTTAATTGCGTCCCGGCTTACGTCCCTCGACGGCTTCAATATACTCATGAACTTTCTCGTGATGCCCATGTTCTTCCTCTCCGGCGCCATGTACCCCGTGACGTCCATGCCGCCGGCCCTGCGCCAGCTCACCCACATCAACCCCCTCACCTACGGCATCGACGCCTTCAAGCACGTGCTGCTCCGGGGCTCAAAACCCCCTCTCGGCCCTGAATTTTCGATCACCCTTGACCTGTTTGTTATGCTCGCCGTGTCTATCGTCATGCTCACCCTCGCCGCCCTTTCGTTTCGCAGGAAAGATTAGTAGATCTCATTTAAAAATGGTCTCAAAATGGAAATGACAGTCCCAGAAAACCTACCCACCGGAAATTCAATTTGACAAATCATTATATTATATTTACAATGTAAATATGGCTCATTTGATCTTCGATTGGGACAAAAAAAGAACACATCAAACCTACCCCGGACAAGCCGGAACCAAATCTTTTTTTGACAGGATGTACAGGATAAAACCCCATAAATAGTTTTTAAAAATCCTGTTAATCTTGTCTAAGACTTTTTCTGCTTCGGGATTTTTTTCTTGCATTTTGGCAAAATTTCACTCGTAACTGACTAAAAAAGCACGGGATATCCTTCGAGGAGGCGCAGACAGTATTTCTTGACGAGAAAGCTTTGATGATACACGATCCGGACCATTCCGACGATGAGGACCGGTTCATCCTTCTTGGATTAAGCGTTAAATTTCGCGCATTGGTTGTCTGCCACTGCTATCGGAAACGCAATGAGGTCATAAGAATTATTTCTGCGCGTAAGGCAACTCGTGCAGAACAGAGACGTTATTGGGAAAGGTGATTGAAATGAGAAAGGAATACGATTTTTCAAAGGCAAAGAAGAACCCCTATGCACGCAGGCTCAAACGTCAAGTCACACTCAGGATGGATGAAGGCACGATCAACTACTTCAAGAATCTTGCACAGGAAACTGGTGTTCCTTACCAGACATTGATCAATCTCTACCTGAGAGATTGTGCCGCTTCAAATAAAAAACTGGCCCTGCACTGGAAAACAGCGTAACGGTCTTGCCACTGGGGTCGAGGCGACAGTGAACCTGCGGGCCTCTGTTCTTGACGTGTCACGTGCCTATGCTTCTTGAAGGTTACTTGCGTAGGTCGGGTAGAGCAACGCGAAACCCGACCTACGCAAGCGCGGCAGTGCGTCGGGTCGCAAGGCGCGACCCGACCCGCCATTTTTTTCAATGAAAAAACAAAAAAGTAATATACAACTACCATATTTTTTTCGCTTTCTGCTCGCAATCCAGGTCCTTGCCATTGCCCTGCTTGCCTGCGGGTGTGCCTCGGCCTCTGAACCACGGTCATTCAGCAGCGACGGCTGCAGCCTGTTCCCCGACGGAGACCTCGGCAACCGCACGCTCTGGTGCGACTGCTGTTTTGCCCACGATATCGCCTACTGGCGCGGAGGAACAAAAGCAGATCGCAAAAAGTCCGACAAAACGCTCCGGGATTGCGTGCGGAAGCGTACCGGCAACAAGGCCCTCGCTGACATGATGTACCAGGGCGTCCGCACCGGCGGGCACCCGGTATTCCCCACCTGGTATCGCTGGGCCTATGGTTGGAGCTATGGACGGGGGTACAAACCGCTCTCTGAGGAGGAACAGCAGCGGCTACGCGCCAGGCTTGATGCCTACTTCGAAAAGCATCCGTCTGGTTATTGCCCTCCATCGGCACATGAGGGCCCTGTGCAAGAAAAAGGAGAGAAATGATGCACATAAATGCTCATTGGACACGGATTAACACGGAAAGATCGGATAAGATTTTTTTAATAGGTGTGTTCAAAGCGTAATCCGCTTCTTCAGATTTTATCTGCGTCCAAGTAGCCCTATTGTTCTCAGCAAACACGACCCCACCACCAACTCAGCCATAATCCAGCAAACTCACCCGTAAAAAACATTGACAAAGTGTAGCCTTGTGGCTACAATATATTATGTATGAGATTCGTAAGACCGATGCCTACGCTCGGTGGCTCGATGGTCTGCGCGATATTCAGGCACGAGCGCGTGTGCAGGTCAGGGTCGAGCGCCTTGCAGCAGGAAACCCCGGGGATGTCAGGCCGGTTGGCGAAGGCGTCTCTGAATTGCGAATCGATTACGGACCCGGTTACCGGGTGTATTTTACCATGCGTAGGCGCACCGTAGTAATTTTGCTGGCTGGAGGCGACAAACGCTCGAAGGTCACCGACATCAAGACGGCTTTGCAACTCGCGCGCAACCTGTAGGAGGGAATCATGAGCAAAACCAAAACCACTCGCTACGATATTGCCGAGCATCTCCGAAGCCCGGAGGAAATGGCGGCTTATCTTGAGGCATGTCTCGAGGAGGCCAACGGCGATGCAGCGTTCATTGCAAAGGCGCTGGGCGATATCGCCCGTGCCAAGGGCATGGCACAGGTCGCGCGTGATGCCGGCTTGTCTCGCGAGAGTCTTTACAAGGCGCTCTCCGGCGAGCGCAGTCCCGATTTCGACACGA
The DNA here is from genome assembly GCA_003454665.1 of Nitrospiraceae bacterium. Taxonomy (GTDB): domain Bacteria; phylum Nitrospirota; class UBA9217; order UBA9217; family UBA9217; genus UBA9217. The sequence goes on from DMKB01000367.1 coordinate 8,808, forward strand.
TCCTCAAGGTCATGGCTGCCCTCGGGTTGACGTTGCATGCCGAAGCAAGTCATGGCTAATTTCATTGCCCAACCAGTGGCGCGTCGAGAAAGGCGCGCCCCTTAGCTTAATCTTCACACCCATCCGTCGCTCCCGTATTTCCTCATCGGGAAGTATCAAATCCCTCAAAATTTCCTTGAGTTTTCCCCCATAACATACTATGATGGCAGTTCATATCTCAGCACAATCCGAGTATTCAGGGAGAGCAAGGATGTCAAGAGCAGACAGGTTTTTGAAGGCATGCCGTCGTGAGCCGGTGGACTGCACCCCGGTGTGGATGATGCGCCAGGCAGGACGGTATCTACCGGAGTATCGCGAAATACGGAAGAAGCACACCTTCCTCGAAATGTGCAAGACGCCGGAGCTTGCCGCGGAGGTGACCATCCAGCCCATCCGGCGGTATGAAATCGACGCCGCCATTATCTTCGCTGATATCCTGCTGCCCCTCGAACCCATGGGCATCGGCCTGGAGTTCGCCAAGGGCGAGGGCCCGGTGATTCATAATCCCGTGCGCTCCCTGGCGGACGTAAAAAAGCTGAAGCCCGTGAACACGAAGGAGTCCATCGGTTATCTCCTGAAGGCCATACAGGCCGTGCTCAAGGAGCTTGACGGGAAGGTCCCGCTCATCGGGTTCACCGGCGCGCCCTTTACGCTGGCGAGTTATATCATTGAAGGCGGCAGCTCGAAGAATTACGAGCACGCCAAGGCCATGATGTTCAGCGAGCCGAAAACGTGGCACGCTCTCATGGAGCACCTCACCCACGTGATCATCGACTATCTCAACGCCCAGATCGACACGGGCGTGCAGGCCGTCCAGGTCTTCGACAGCTGGGTCGGCGCCCTCGGCACAAGCGACTACCGCGAGTTCGTCCTCCCCCACCAGAAGAAAGTGCTCGCCGGGATCAAGAAGACCGTTCCCCTCATCCATTTTGCCCACGGCGCAACACACCTCCTCGAGATGGTAGCAGAGGCTGGAGGCGACGTGATCGGCCTGGATTGGCGGTGCGACCTCGATGCGGCCTGGCGACGGGTAGGATACGAAAAGGCCGTGCAGGGCAACATAGACCCCATCACCCTTTTCGCGCAGAAGGAATTCATCAGGAAGCGGGTGCAGGAGATCCTCGACCGGGCCGGGGGCAGGAACGGCCATATCATGAACCTCGGCCACGGTATCCTGAAGGAAACACCCGTAGAGAACGCCGAGATATTCATCAATGCAACACATGAGTTGAGTAAGAGATAAGCATGGGACGCAGATAAACGCGGATGAACGCAGATCAAGGCGAAAATCTTGCTCTAATTTTTCTTTAGCAAAATCAGAATGTAAGCTTTCTCTTTTTTCAAATTCTTATCCGCGCAGATCTGCGCAAATCTGCGTCCAAGGTTATTTCATGTCTAACCACACTGCCATCATACTCATCGCCCTCGGCGGGCCGCGCTCCCTTGACGACGTGGGGCCCTTCATGGCCGCCTTCATGGGAAGGCCTGCCCCGCCGGCGCTCGTTGCTGCGGTGGCGGAGCGCTATCAATTGATCGGCGGCAGGTCTCCGCTTCCCGATCTCGTGAAGGCCCAGGCAGCAGCCCTCGAGAAGGAACTCGGCAAGGACTACCGGGCATACGAAGGCTTCCGATATTCCCGGCCGACCATCGAGGACGCCTACGACCGCGCCGTTACCGAGGGGGCGGATCGATATATCGCCATTTCCATGTCACCCTTTGTCACCGAGGTAACGACCGGGGCGTACCAGAATGTCTGCCAGGGCCTCGGGGACGAATATACCTGCCCGCTGTTCATCCCGAGCTGGCACGACAATAGGCTCTTTATCGAGGCATGGAAAGAAAAAGTGAGGGAAGGCCTGCAGCGCTTTTCGGATAGCCACCACTGGAAAGCTGTCGTCCTCTTCACAAGCCACAGCATTCCCCGCCGCTATATCGAGGCCGGCGACCCCTATCAGCAGCAGGTCGAGGAAACAATCGGCTTCATCGTCAAGGCCCTTGGCCTGGAGCACTGGCGCATTGCCTGGCAGAGCAAAGGAGCGCAGGCGAAAGAACCGTGGATCGAGCCTGCCGTGGAGCCGACCCTGGACACCCTCGCAACAGAGGGCTTCACATCAATTCTCGAGGTCCCCGTGGGGTTCACCTGCGACCACATGGAGACGCTCTACGACATCGACATTGTCCACCGGAAGCATGCAGAAAGCCTGGGCCTGGCCTTCGAACGGGCGGAATCGCTCAACACGTCTCCCACCTTCATCAAGGCCCTGGCGGATATTGTGAAAAAGTCTCTTTAAGGGGACGCAGATACACGCGGATGAACGCTGATCTGAAAACAGTAAAACACAAGGAACTGACGAGCCGGGTAATTAAGGCTTTTTATGCTGTCTATAATACGCTTGGATATGGTTTTTTGGAAAAAGTGTATGAAAATGCTTTGGCTATTGAACTGAGCAACTTGGATTTAGCCGTAAAACAACAATATCCGATTCAGGTTCATTATGATGGTAAAACGGTCGGTGAGCACATCGCCGATATACTCGTCCAAGACAGCCTTATCGTCGAAGTAAAAGCCGTTAAGACTCTCGGCCCTGAACATGATGCACAGCTGCTGAATTATCTAAAAGCGACTCCCATTGAAGTCGGACTTCTTTTAAACTTCGGCCCGAAGGCCGAATTCAAGCGGAAGGCTTTTAATAATGCACGGAAAAATATTTAGAAAGATAATGCAGCCAGCTTTAATCTGCGTTCATCTGCGTAAATCTGCGTCCCATAAAAAGGTGTTCGTATGAAAAAAGTCGTCATCATAGGCGGGGGGATCGCCGGTCTCGCCGCTGCCGTCCACCTGAAATCCGCTGCCAAGGTCCACGGGAAAGAAGTTGACGTCCTGATTCTCGAGAAGAACCAACGCGTCGGCGGAAAGATCCTGACCGAGCGTATCGGGGATTACCTGCTCGAGGGCGGACCGGACAGCTTCCTGCCGGAAAAGGTCTGGACCGTGCATCTGGCGAAGCACGTGGGCCTCGAAGGCGAGATGCTCCCGTCGAACGACGAGTTCAAGGGGACCTTCATCTTCTCGGACAAGAGGCTCCACCCCCTGCCCGAAGGCGTGATGCTCATGGTGCCGACGATGATCCGGCCCCTTATCACCTCTTCGCTCCTGTCCTGGTCGGGGAAGCTGCGGATGGGCATGGAGCCCTTCGTGCGTCGCCGTAAGGCCGAGGGAGATGAAAGCCTCGCGAGCTTCGTGAAACGCCGCCTCGGGAAAGAGTGTCTCGACAAGATCGCCGAGCCCCTCGTGGCAGGGATCCATACGTCGAACCCCGACAACATGAGCGTGCTGTCCACTTTCCCTCGCTTCGTGGATATGGAGAAAAAGAGCGGAAGCCTGATCCGCGGCATGCTTGCCGCCCTGAAGCACCGGCCGCAGCCGACCCTGAGCGGGCCCGCGTCCAAACCCGGTTCGCAGAACATGACCTACTTCATGAGCTTCAAGAACGGTATGCAGGCCCTGTCGCAGGCCTGTGCAGCATACGTCGGCGACGGGGCCATACGGCTCGGCGCAGCAGTCGAAGCTATTGAGCCAGGCGAAAAGGCCTATACCGTCCACGTGGAGGGTGGAGAAAAAATCGAAGCGGATGCAGTCATGCTCGGCACCGCGGCCTACGACGCCGCAGAAATGGTGCGGGAATTCGACGAGACCCTTGCCGGGCAGATGCGCAGGATCGAATGGTCATCGTCGGCCACCGTCTCCCTTGCCTTCCGCAGGGAAGACATGAAAGCGCCGCTCCGGGGGTTCGGCTTCATCGTCCCCCGCGTCGAAGGCAGGCGGGTCAATGCGGCGACGTACAGCTCCATCAAGTGGTCCTACCGAGCGCCTGATGAAACGGTCTTGATCCGTGTTTTCGTCGGAGGCGGGCATCACGAGGAGCTGGTACATGACCTTGACGATGCCGGGATGGTCCGGATGGCCCTCGAAGAGCTCGACACGATCGTGGGGCTCAAGGCCGATGCCCGGTTCTCCCGCATTTACCGCTGGTTCAAAGGCATGCCGAAATACACCGTCGGCCATCTCGACCGCATGGCAGTGCTGGACAGGAGCCTTTCCTTTCATCCGGGCCTGCAGGTAATCGGCTGCTCCTACCGGGGCATCGGTATCGGCGACTGCGTGCACCAGGCGCAGATAGCGGCCGAAAAAATTCTGCAGGCGTAAACCCCTATACCCTGCCCCGGACAAGCCGGAATTTCGCCTTTCAGCAGCGTTGAATGGACCATTCTGCTACTTTAGTCCTTCTTTTTCCCTCAAAATCACGCTTCCCGGCCCCCCTTTGCCTGTCCTTCCTTGACAATAATCAGGATATATTCTATCCTAATTAGTAGAGGACCCCCCGGAGGGGTGGACCGGGTATTCATAAGGGAAATTATGCACACAGTT
>DMKB01000303.1:0-241 GCA_003454665.1 Nitrospiraceae bacterium
GGTCACCTTCGAGGATGTGGCCGGGATTGACCAGGTAGAAGAAGAGCTGAAGGAGATCATCGAATTCCTCAAAGACTCCAGCCGTTTCGTCAAGCTCGGTGCCAAACTGCCCAAAGGGGTGCTCTTGGTGGGTCCTCCGGGCACTGGCAAGACTCTGCTGGCCAAAGCCACAGCCGGCGAGGCTGATGTTCCCTTTTTCTCGATGAGCGGCTCCGAATTTGTAGAGATGTTTGTTGGCGTT
>DMKB01000303.1:299-2665 GCA_003454665.1 Nitrospiraceae bacterium
GAGCGCGAACAGACCCTCAACCAGCTGCTGTATGAGATGGACGGTTTTGACTCCAACAAGGGCGTTGTCATAATGGCCGCCACGAACCGTCCCGATGTGCTGGACAAGGCCCTGCTTAGAGCGGGTCGCTTCGATCGTCAAATCGTGGTGCCGCTGCCGACCGAGAAGGGCCGACGTCAGATCCTTGAAATCCATGGACGAGGCGTACCCCTGGCATCTGAACTCGACCTGGACAAGGTTGCTCAATTTACAGCCGGCTTTTCAGGCGCCGATCTTGCCAACCTGGTCAATGAAGCCGCCTTGATGGCGGTGCGCCGCGAGTCACAAGATGTCGCCATGGAAGACTTCAGCCTGGCCATTGAGCGGATTGTGGCCGGTCTGGAACGGGATATGCCCCTGGAGGGGGAGACCCGCAAAAAGGTTGCCTATCACGAGAGCGGCCATGCCCTGGTATCTGCACTGCTGCCACTTACGAATACCGTCCATAAAGTGAGCATCATTCCCACCTCCAAAGGCGCCCTGGGATACACTATGGAGATGCCGGAGGGAGACCGTCTCCTGATGTCAAAGCCGGCCCTGGAACAACGCCTGGCTGTGATGATGGGCGGGCGGGCGGCTGAACTGCTGATTTTCAAGCAGACGTCCACCGGCGCTGCCAACGATCTCGAGCGGGCCACCGCCACCGCCAGACAAATTGTTACAGAGTACGGCATGTCGAAAAAACTGGGTCCGGTGCGCTATGTGGGCCCGGCGAGTAAGGGGTTTCTCGGCAGCCAGGCTTCGGCGCTCAGCTTAAGCCCCGAGACCGAGCAACTGATCGACGAGGAGATCCGGCGCTTTCTCGACGAAGCGCACGAAAACGCAATGAAAATCCTCACCGGGAACGAGCCTGCCCTTCACGAAATTGCCCAGGTTCTCCAGGATGAGGAGGTCATCGACGGCGAGGCCGTGGCGCGGATCGCAGGGACAGGACGCGTAGCCTCGTGAGCATAATTTTTGGGCTGATCAACGCATTTTGTTGCCCCGGACATGACATATCATCAAGGAGCGAATCACGATGAGCATGACGATCTTCTATATTATCGCAGGTGCGGCATTTCTGTTTTCGCAGGCGGTGCGTCGGAAGCTAACATCCACCTTTAGCCGCTGGGGTGACGCTCCCAACAGGGCCAATATTACCGGTGTAGAAACAGCCCAGGCGATCCTGAACGCTAACGGTATTGGTCGGGTTCAGATCGGTCCCAGTCGCGGCAAGCTGAACGATCACTACAACCCGCGCGAAAAGACAATACAGCTATCAGAGCTGAATTACGGAGTGCCGAGCGTCGCGGCCATGGCTGTGGCGGCACACGAGTCCGGTCACGCCATTCAGGACGAGGTGGACTATCTGCCACTCGAATTGCGGACTTTCCTGGTACCCGTGGCGTCAGTCGGCGCCAAATACGGTCTGCCTGCGGCCATTTTCGGCTCGTTTTTGGGGTTGCCTCTGCTCGTGCAGGCCGGGGTGCTGTCGTATGCAGGCGCTCTGCTGCTCCAGTTCCTGACGCTGCCGGTGGAGTTCAACGCCAGCAAGCGTGCCTTGCGGCAACTTGAAAAGCTCCAACTGATGGACGAAAAAGACAGGCAGGGCGTCCAGGAGGTACTACGCGCTGCCGCCATGACCTACGTTGCCGGCGCAGCATCATCGGCGGGTTACGTCATCTACCTGGCCATTCTCGGCAGCCGCTGGATTCTTCGCAAACCGGGATCGGCAACCATTCCCTTTAAACCGCCAAAACTGCCTTAGTATGGCGCACCAAGAGATTTGTTACACATATTGAATTCACCCCGTGTCATATTGCATACGCCGATACTGGATTGCCTCGGCCACATGGGAGGAAGTGATATTCTCCGACCCCGCAAGGTCGGCAATGGTGCGGGCGATTTTGAGAATACGGTGGTAGGCACGGGCGGACAGGCCGAGCCGATCTATGGCATTGTTAAGCAGGGTATTGCTTTCCTGATTTAATTCACAAAATTCCTTGATCTGGCGGGAGCCCATCTGGGCGTTGCTGTGAACCGACGCAAGGGAGGAAAAACGGCGCTGCTGCAACCCACGGGCAAGGTTGACACGTTCACGGATATCTTTTGAAGACTCGCCGGGCTGCCGGGAACTCATTTCCTGTACCTGTACAGGGGGCACCTCCACGTGCATGTCGATGCGATCCAGCAGGGGGCCGGACAGTCGACTGCGGTAACGCTGAACCTGCACCGGTGTACAACTACATTCTTTGACCTTATCACCTAAAAAACCGCATGGACAGGGGTTCATAGCCGCCACCAGCATAAAACTTGCAGGAAAACGCAGGCTGGTTGCGGCCCTGGCA
>DMKB01000224.1 GCA_003454665.1 Nitrospiraceae bacterium
TCACCATCCGCATCGTTGACCACGGCATAGCCCGCTGCCGGCGATGGGGCGGTATTTACATACACCCGGTACCGCTGGTTTTCCGTCATGGCCAGGTTCTGGGCATAACGGATATCCGCCCGCAGCTTGCCGGCAAAAGCGGATGCATTCGTGCCGGTTACGTCACTCATCCTCGGCACTGCGACGGCGGCGATAATGCCCACCAGCACGAGGATCATCACGAGTTCTATAAGGGTAAAGCCTTTATGGTTCAACGGGCAATTATATGACACAGCCTTAACCTTCCAAAGGGAAGCAGGTTACCAGAAGCCCTCAAACAAAAGGCCGCCCCCACACAACCATCGGGACGGCCGAATTTTAGCCTGCAAAAAACCAGCTTTTTTTCCACCTCCCACCGAACAGATTAACGGAGGTCAGCTTTTCAATTTAGAGAATACCAATGCCCGGGAAGGTAGCGGTTGTGACAGCCGGGGCAGGACCAGTCACTGTGCATACCGCGGTCACACCGGGTAAAATCGCTAACGCCGTAATGGCATAATCAGCATCCAGACCGCCTGCCAGTGCGTTTGCAACATTCTGACAGTCGGCTATCGGCACGCCGTTCGCTGGAACCAGGGTTCGTCCGGCATAGTTTATAGCCGACGCACCGCCAAGGCCTCCTGCGATGCCGTCGACCGCCGCCTGGTTGGCTTGCGCCTGCAGGTTAATATACTGCGGTACTGCTACGGCAGCCAGGATCCCCAGGATCACGATGATCATGACCAGCTCGATCAGAGTAAAACCTTTCTGTGTTCTCAACATGTTCGTTTCCTCCTTTTGTATTTATTCGAAATTCAAGTGGCATCCTCTTTTTTTATTGAGGACGTTTCAAGGTATTTACGTTCGGGATAATCCCGGACGATCCGTTTTGCTTTTTATTCATTCACCAGCTCTCATACCCTCCCGTTGTCGCTCGCACTACCCCACGCGGAAGATCGTACTGAAAGGGGTTCCCGAAGGCATCCAGGATGTTCCCCTCATCATCAACGGCATGGGGCATCAGATACTTTTTTGCGAACACGGATCGGGAGAAATCATCCGATCCCGTTCTTGCCGGAAGCAAAATTTCCTTCTCTACCATCTCCCTGAGGCTTCCTGGATTACGTCCAATCAGCATCTTGAACAGTTTTATGCTCGCCCGTATGTTCGCCAGCTCCGACTGAAGGGCCGCCTCCTGCGCTTCGTGGGCTACCCGCCGGTACTTCGGGACCACGATGCCGAAGAGCAGGCCGATGAGGCAGACGGTTATGACCGCGTCGATTACGGTCAGGCCTCTCTGGTCCCTGGTACGGTTTCTCACCTCCTCCGCCTCCCGGACAGTCGTCATAACAGTATAAAATAAAGCAATTTCAATGCCATCGGATGGAATAGATTGTGGGAAGATGAAATAAAGGCGGGAAAAACAGGAAAGATAAGAAAATCCCTGAAAAAACAAAAAGTTGTCAATCCATTGGTTTTTTGTCAGGCACTCATGAAATGCCGACGAGCCCCGGCCGGTGATGGGATTCGCAGAAACGGGTAATCAATTACCCGTGCGTGTTCAGAATGTGACACGAAAGGGGCACAATTCAGAGTTCAGAGTTCAAGGGAGGTTAACATACTTATTTGCACTTTGAACTTTGCATATTGCACTCTGAACTTGCTTCTACCGCATCCCATATTTTTTCATCTTATTGTGCAGGCTCTTGCGGCTGATCTTGAGCATGTCGGCTGTCTCGTTTCGTTTGCCACCACAGGCAGTGAGCGCCTTTTCAATAATCCGCCGTTCTATACCGTCAGTGACTTCCTCAACTGCCCCCTGCAGGGTAAACTCTTTCCTTTTTTCGGGATCAGTGAAAAGGTCGGGGTCGAAGGCAAATGCCTGTCCCCGGGATGCACCGGCGCCGAGGATGTCAACCATTTCGCTCTCCGTGATCTCATCCCCTTCAGCGAGCAGTACCGCCCTCTGGATGATGTTGTCCAGCTCCCGGACGTTTCCCGGCCAGGCGTACTCCCTGAGCCGCAACAGTGCGCCGCCGCTCAACCGCTTGGGCCCAATCCCCCGACTGTCCCGCAATTTCTGGAGAAAAAATTCCGCCAGGAGAGGGACATCTTCCACCCGATCACGAAGGGGCGGGATATGTACCGGCACCACATTCAACCGGTAAAAAAGGTCTTCGCGGAATTGTCCCTCCCTGACTGACAACGCAAGGTCGCGATTGGTGGCGGCAATCAGCCGGATATCCACATGCACCGGTTTCGCGCCGCCCACGCGTTCGAAGGTCCTCTCCTGGAGGACGCGGAGCATCTTGATCTGCATGGCAGGCGGCATATCGCCTATCTCGTCGAGGAAGACGGTGCCGTTGTCGGCAGACTCGAACCTCCCGATCCGCTGCTGCTGGGCGCCGGTGAATGCCCCCTTTTCATGGCCGAAAAGTTCGGCCTCGAGCAGTGTCTCCGGTATGGCCGCGCAGTTCACGGCTACGAAGGGCCCGTTCCTTCGCTCGCTCTGATGGTGGAGGATCCTGGCGGCAAGCTCCTTGCCGGTGCCGCTCTCGCCGGTAATGAGCACCGTGCTGTCCGATCGGGACAGCCGGAGAAGAAGCTCACGGAGCCGGCGGACAACAACACTCTCGCCGAGGATGTTTTGGGAGGTATGGGAATATGCCTCCTTTTCTTTGTGTTTTCTGAGGTCCCTCAGCAGCCGCACCCGTTCAGCCGCGCGTCCCACGACGACGCGAACATCATGGATGTCCACGGGTTTGCTGAAGTAGTCGTACGCCCCTTCCCGGATGGCTTCGTATGCCGTCTCACGTGTCCCGAAGGCCGTAACAATGATGACCGCTGCATCGGGATCGAGAACACGGATCTCCTTGAGCGCCTCCATCCCGCTCATGCCCGGCATCTTGAGATCGAGGATCACGATATCCGGATGGTCCTGTTTCACGTGTTCCAGCGCTGTGTGGCCGTCCCCGGCTTCGGCGCAGACATACCCCTGACTGCCGAGAGCTTCGGACAGAACGAGCCGGACATTCGGTTCGTCGTCAACAATGAGAACGTTAGTTTTCGTCATACTTTTTGGACCGAGGCAACCATGTTGCCGTTCAACGTCTGCCGTCAATCGGTGACGGTCTCGATGCCCGTTTCGGAGAGCGGCTACGTCAATCGTGATTGCATGGCATACGTTGCCGTACGACGATACGGGCCTCGTTACCGTTACCTGTATCCCACACTTCTCACCTTCTCTCCGGCAGCATCACCCGGAAAACCGTCTTGTCATCCATACTCATTGCAGAGATGGTCCCGCCGTGAGACGTGATGATCTGGTGCGCGATTGCGAGCCCCAGGCCCGAACCCATCTCTTTTGTCGTAAAGAAGGGATCGAACATTCGTTCCCGGACCTCCGGGAGCACCGGCGTTCCGGTGTTGCCGATTTCGACAGAAACCATCCGGCTGTCACGGAGATAGGACGTGGTAAACCATACCCGCCCGCCGTCGGGCACTGCCTCGAAGGCATTCAAAAAAATGTTCAGAAAGGCCTGCACCAGCCTGCCCCGTTCCACGGTGATGAGCAGCAGCTCCCCCTGTTCGTCCGTCACCTCGGCTTTCCGCGCTCCGAGTCCGGGCCGGGCCAACTCCCTCGCCTGGACAAGCAACGCGTTGATATCACTCGATTCGAATACATTCTGCCCGTGAACAAGGCTGAGCAATTCCTCGACGAGCATGTTTAAGCGGTCCGATTCCCGCTCGATGACGCTGCCGTATTTCTTCCTCGGGTCCTCATCAGGCAGCCCTTCCTGGATCAACTGCGCCATGCCCTTGATGGCGCCGAGGGGATTTCTGACCTCATGGGCCATACCTGCCGCCAGCCTCCCGAGGCTCGCCATCCGGAGCCTCTGCTGCAAATCTTCATGCATCCTTTGTATACCCGTCAGATCCAAAATGGTCGCCACGAGGCCCGTCGTATCACTCGATGGATCCCTGATCAGGGACGTCGTCAGCCCGATGATGACCTCGTCGCCCTCGGGGACCATGAGCCGGACTTCTCTGGATGCGTGAAGGAGTCCCTGTTGTAAACCGTCCTGGATAACGCTTTCCATCTCGGGACTCCGCACAACAGAGCTGCAGATATCGGACACGGACATGCCGATAAGGTCATGCGCCGATCGCCCGAGTATGCCTTCGGCCGAAGGATTAACCGCTGTTACGCGTCCTGACCCGTCGAAAACCATCACACCGCCAGACATGCCTTCGAGAATGGATACATACCGCCCGAGAGACGTCATCATGGCGCTGAAATCCCTGCCGAGGATGCCGAAGTTCTCTTCTTCTACCGACCCCTCGGTCACCGTCGCGGGAATACCCAGACTCTTCAGAAACCGTCTCACCGGAGACAGAATGGAATACGCAAGGACCATGCCGACGGCCAGGGCGACGACCGCCGAGACCACCATGACGAATCGGAGCGTATTCCGTATTTCGCTCAGCGTATCCGGCGAGAGTGATGCCGTGCTTCCAGCTCCGGACAGGAGATCCTCAACATTTCCTGAAGTGATATACAGGGGACCGAGGGCGAAGAGAACGAGGAAGAGTGGTATCAGGACGGCAAGGCTGATCTGATATTTCTTCGTGAGAAAAAGCTGAAGACCTTTTTTCCTGTTTTTGCGCATGACACATCCCGACGGAGGCGGCGCTCAGCTGTCAACGTAAACAAAACCAACGCGAACTAGACAAAAAAAACGAAGCCGGGGGCTCGCCCGCAGGACATGCAAACGTTTTTTTACTTCTTGAAAGCGTTGACCATATCCCACATCGGCATGAATATCCCCAGGGCAAGAAACAGGACCATCCCGCCGATAAACAGGAGGAGGATCGGCTCTATCATGGTGGAAAGATTGCGCAGAGCATACTCTACATCCTTATCATAGTAGTCGGAGACCCTGTTCAGCATGACATCGATTTCTCCGGTTTCTTCTCCTACCGACACCATCTGCAGCACCAGCGGCGGGAAGAGCCCCGAGGTCTCCATGGGCCCCATCAGACTTTTCCCTTCACGGAGGTTCGAGCGCATCGTATCGACGACCTTTGCGATCACCACGTTACTCACGGTATCGGCAACGATCTCGAGGGTAAGCAGCATGGAAAGGCCGCTTCTCTGCATGGCCCCGAAGACGCGGGCGAACCGCGAGAGTGCAACTTTCTGAAAGAGGACGCCGAACACCGGGAGCTTCAGTTTCAACCAGTCCCATTGCCACCTGCCCTTTGGCGTCTTCAGATACCAGATCACACCGGCAACGAGCAGTATCATGCCCCCGATCACGAGATACCAGTAGCCCTGGACCACCGAGTTGATGCCCATCAACACGCGCGTGGGCATGGGTAGGTCCGCCTGCAACCGTTCGAACATCGACGCAAACCGTGGAATCACAAAACTCACCAGGAAGGCAAAGGCCACGCAGATGGCAATAACAACAATCAGGGGATACCGCACCGCGGTCTTTACCCGGGCCCGCGTTTCCGCATCATGCTCGGCGAGCAGGGCAAGCCTCTCCAGGATTTCATCGAGGATGCCGGCGGCCTCACCCGCCCGGATCATGCTTACATACATCGTGCTGAAAACCGCGGGATGCCTTGCGAGGGCCTCGGAAAATGCCGCACCCCCTTCAACATCCCGTCTCATTTCAGAAATCACTTCCTTCAGTCGGGAATTTTCCGTCTGCTTCTCGACGGTGGCAAGGCACTGGATGAACGAAATGCCCGCGCTCACAAGTGTGCCGAGCTGTCTATTGAACACAATGATGTCCTGGGGCGCGACTCTTTTGAATTTGGCGAGAAGGTCGCCCTGGAGGAGAGACGACTCGTCGTGCTCCTCGATCTGGACAGGGATATACCCCTTGGCGGCAAGCTGGTCAGCAACGGCTTCCGTTCGCCCCGCCTCCATCGTACCCGTATGCAGGGTGCCCGCGTTGTCCCTCGCTTTATATTTGAAGTTCGGCATAGCGGCCCACTGTCCTCTCGCACCGGCGCCACCGGCTCGCATACAGCGGCATTGCGACTCAATGTTTTCAAACAGTTGCTTGTAAAGGTATCACAAATGCCGGAGTTCCGCAACCGCGCCAAATAAGTATTGACAAACAGGATTTTCTGCGCTATATTTCTTAACACGATAGCACATAAATCAAACAAACCTAACCCAAAACCCCTTTACTACCAAACCCGGCAGACGAAACAAGCTGATAAAACACTTACCGTATTATTGTAAAGAAAGGGAATTACGTCCTGAGAGCAGTCACGAGCTGCACATCCATTGCTGGCACATCACACGCGCCGAAAACCTGATGGAACCCTCACACCCTACTCACATCGTTCTTCCAGGAACAACCTCAACACGACCGGGCTGCCTCGTGCTCGTGCGATACAGGACACAGGTGCCCTCACAGAGCAGGGGCAAAGGAGTAATGTCATGAATTTAATAGAACTCAAGGGAAAAAATATCGCCGAACTCGCCGAAATGGCGAACGAGCTGAAGGTCGAAGGCGTAAGCGGCATGCGAAAGCAGGAACTGATCTTCGCCGTTCTCCAGGCACAGACCGAAAAGAACGGGATGATCTTCGGCGAGGGCGTGCTCGAGATCCTTCCTGACGGATTCGGCTTCCTGCGGGCGCCGGATTATAACTACCTTCCGGGCCCAGACGACATATACGTATCGCCGTCCCAGATAAGACGGTTTAATCTCAGAACGGGTGACACGGTCTCCGGCCAGATACGGCCTCCCAAGGAAGGCGAGCGCTATTTCGCGCTGCTGAAAGTAGAATCCATCAATTATGAGGACCCGGAAGTTTCCCGCACGAAAATCCTCTTCGATAACCTGACCCCCTATTACCCTGAAGAAAAAATTAACCTTGAGACGACTCCATCGGACTACACGACGCGCGCCATGGATCTGGTCACGCCGATCGGTAAGGGGCAGCGCGGCATGATCGTGGCCCCGCCGAGGACCGGCAAGACCATGCTGCTCCAGTCCATCGCCAAATCCGTCATCAAGAACCACGAAGACACCAAACTCATCGTTCTGCTGATCGATGAACGTCCCGAAGAGGTGACGGACTGGCAGCGCCAGGTGCAGGCGGAAATCATCAGCTCCACCTTCGATGAGCCGCCGCAGAGGCACGTACAGGTGGCCGAAATGGTGATCGAACGCGCCAAGCGGCTCGTGGAACACAAGAAGAATGTCGTCATTCTGCTGGACAGCGTCACCCGTCTTGCACGGGCGCACAACTCCATTATACCGGCCAGCGGCAAGGTGCTCTCCGGCGGTCTTGACGCCAACGCGCTCCAGCGGCCGAAACGGTTTTTCGGCGCTGCGCGGAACATCGTGGAAGGCGGGAGTCTCACCATACTCGCAACTGCCCTGGTGGATACGGGCAGCCGCATGGATGACGTCATTTTCGAGGAATTCAAGGGCACCGGCAACATGGAACTTCACCTCGACAGGAAGCTCGTTGAAAAACGGGTATTTCCGGCCATCGATATCAATCAGTCCGGAACGCGCAAGGAAGAATTGCTCGTGGACAAGGATTCCCTCAACCGCATGTGGATACTGCGCAAGGTACTGAACCCCCTCAGCACGGTGGAGAGTATGGAGTTTCTCCTCGAAAAGCTCAAACAAAACAAGACCAACCAGGATTTCATGGACTCGATGAACAAGTAGGCCGGTAGCCGGGTCACTGTTCTGGCGATTACGAGACGAGGAGTTGCTTCCGCCTTCGGCGGGAAACTCCCTGGCCGCCAGCCGGGGACAGGCGGCACTCCCGAAGATCGTGAATTTTTCCCTTGTAATTTTAAGCGTTTTGGTATAAAATTCCTGCCTTAGTTGGACAAATCAGTGGAGCCCCTCGGCAGTCACGCCGGGGCGTGACTGAACAATACGACATCCCGCAGTCCCCCTCAGGCGGGATTGCGTCTGCGGGATAAAATCACGGACACCCTGACATGCTCAAAGATAGGCAACGATGGGAGAATTATCTGTCGCCGTTCATCGGTGGGGATGCGGGCTGTCAATGGTTTTGTACCGTCATGGAGGAGTTATCATGAAGCAAGGAATTCACCCCGAATACAAAGCGGCAACGGTGAGCTGCGCCTGCGGCGAGACGTTTCAGACTCAGTCAACAAAAGAGAACCTGAAGCTCGACATCTGCTCTGTTTGCCATCCCTTCTTCACCGGCAAGCAAAAGCTTGTGGATACCGAGGGGCGCGTGGACAAGTTCATAAAGAAGTACAGAAAGCAATAATCACCCCGCGGCACGGCCTTCGGGCTACTTTCTCTTTTCTCTCCGTCTCCCAAGAAGGGCGAGGTTCCGGTCTTGTCAGAAACCATGAACATAGGCGGCCAGGCGGTGATCGAGGGCGTCATGATGCGCTCTCCCAACGCCTTTACCGTGGCGGTACGCAAGGGTGGAAGCGCCGGCGCGGACATCGCCGTGCTGAAACAGACCCTCGTGCCGCTTGGAACGCGGTTCCCTTTTTTTAAGAACATTATCATCCGGGGATCGGTGGCCCTGTTCGAGGCCATGTGGCTCGGCGTTCGGGCGCTCAATTTTTCTGCAAACGAAGCGCTCGATGACGAAAGCGGAAAGAAAGAGGAGATCAGCCCTCTCGCCCTTGCCGGGACCGTGGTCGTCGCCTTCGCCTTCGCCATCGGGCTGTTCCTGGCACTGCCCCTGCTGCTGACCAATCTGCTCGGCATGAAGTACAGTGCCGTGAACGACAGCCTCCTGTTCAATCTCACCGACGGTGTCATCCGAGTCGTGCTTTTTCTGGGGTATGTATCGGGAATATCGTTCATAAAAGACATCCGGAGAGTGTTTGAGTACCACGGAGCCGAACACAAGGCCATAGCCGCTCACGAAGCCGGTGTCGAGCTCACGCCGCAGAACGCCCGGGGCTACTCATGCATTCACCCGCGCTGCGGCACGAGCTTTCTGCTGGCCGTGATCGTGCTCTCGATCGCGCTGTTTTCGTTCATACCGGCTGACTGGCCGCTCTGGGCCAAAGGGGCATCGCGGGTCGTACTCCTGCCTGCTATCGCGGGCATTTCGTATGAATTTATTAAATATTCCGCAAAAAAACGGGGGAACCCGCTCATCGAGCTCTTGATACGGCCGGGGCTCTGGCTCCAGCGGCTCACAACGCGGGAACCGTCGGATGATCAGCTCGAGGTTGCCATCAAGGCGATGAATGAAGCCCTCGCCATGGAACCCCGCTGAGCGGGGTTTTTTGTTTTCTACTATTTCGGTACACAGATTTTCGCAAACAACA
>DMKB01000123.1 GCA_003454665.1 Nitrospiraceae bacterium
GGGCGCGCAAGAAAGGTGACGAAAACATGCTGCCCGAAAAACAAAACCGTGAAGAAACAGAGTGCCGCTGAAAACACGGTACTTACACACTCAGAATGGTGAAGAACCTAATTTTTTCACTGGTCAAGATCGTCTTACCTGTTCCTGTCCCGTTACGCATAAGCCCTACTCCCTCACCCAGTCAACGCGAACCAGTTTGTTATCGTGGGACCAGCGATAGGAAACATCACCGTGAAACGCCTTTTTGACGGCCCGCCCGAGCCGCTGGGCCATCTTCTCGTTCGTTGTGTTGATGATAATACTTTCTGTTCCGTTTTCCCTGATCGACATGACCCGCTCCAGGGGGTTGAATCCCCGGGCCCGCGCTTCCTCGTTCTTTACCAGGTTCAGCAGGTCCTGCTTATGCAGATGTACAACATCCCCCCTGAGCGTAACGACACCGCCGGGAAAATCGTCCCGTATCTTCAGACATCCGGGGCAGCGGATGTGCCGCGTGTCAGGATGTTGAACAGCTGTCCGGTATCGTGCTTCGTCTCCATACCATCTCTTGTTCATGTATACTGCGTGGCAATCCGTGCAGACAGAAGTCTTTCCACTCGCCCCTCTCGGCAGGTACGGGTCGGCAGACGCTGTTTTCTTCCGGTACGTGAGGGTATATCCTTTCCCGGCCTTTTTTGTGTTTCTCATGGCACTGACCTCCTCTCTGAAAGCATATCGCGGGCCCTCGCATGACCACACGGTCTTGAGCATTCATTTCATAAGGCTCGTGCCCAGTTTCTCCTCCACAGACGCGAGCTTCTTCTCCATCCGTTCTTCCTTCCCCTTCCGGTCGTCGATCGTGATGGTCGTAATCACCCGTTCTGCATCCTTCATCACCTCGGCGTGGCACTTCCTGACCAGCCCCATGACTTCGTCCCACTCTCCTTCGAGGACCGTGCCCATCGGGTTTGCCTTGTAGGAGACGCCGCTCTCATCCACGATCTTCAGGACCCTGGCAACCTGGGGACTGACGCTCGCCCCTTTCCCGAGGGGGACCACACTGAACGCTACGAGCATGCCCATGTCGGCCTCCTTCTTTAGTTTCACGATAATGTACTACACAGGGACTCTCATACTCTTTCTCCGGCGCTATGAATAACGAATCCATACATAATCACTCATCCGGCCCTATTTTTTCAGGGTTTTACAGGCAGGCGGACTTCACCACACAACGTCTTTATTAAAGTATAGCGCTGCTTATGGGGGATGTAAAGATTGATCGGATGGGAAGGTTTTCCTGAGAAAGGCAATGATACGGGCCTGAAGGAATGCGGGCAGACACGGTGAATGGGCGACGGGGTGTTAACGTCAAAATGACAAAATGCAAAGGTCTCAATCTTGTTGCCAATTGGTTTTTTGACATTCACTTGAACTTTGAGCTTTGAACTTTGGAATTAGGCATTACCTCTGCGTCCCGAGTGGCCGCCTCTGTTTCTAGGCCATCTGTGGTTAAGCTTTGACAATACGCTCACAACTCCCAGGGGTAGCCGATGAAAATGCTCGGTTCCACGCCCTCGCGGCCTGCAGCGATGTCCGCCCGGAAGACGGCCCCCGACGCGGTCACCATCCTGACGCCCAGGCCATAGGACGCCCGCATGACATTCCCGAGCTTGCTCCGAATGTCCTCTACACTGCCCATCTCGTAAAAGAGCGCGATCTGGAATGCCGTGCGAATGTCCTTCATCACGAATATATTAAAGGGCGTTGCTTCGTCCGTGAGGTTCCACCTGACCTCTGTCCCGTAAAAGAGGGCATGGGCGCCGGAATACCTGCCCGCGGGGTAGGAACGGAGACGGTTGAATCCGCCGAGAGAGCCCGCAGTTCCATACCTGTTGTGATCGATCATGTTATTGATAACCTTAATGCACTCTGGCGTTGTGCACGTCACACCAAGATAGTTCTCGATATCCCCAAAAATGGTCACTCCCGGACGCTCTACGCGGGCATCGGACCGGAAGTAGTTGAGGGCCCAGGTACTGCGCCTGCCGATGGGGACATAGGCCGTGGTATTGTACTCCATTATGAAGTAATCCGGGCCGATGTCATCGGGGGGCGTGTGCCATCGGCTGACGTCGAGCCGGATTCCACGCCTCGGGTCCTGGTAGTCGTCGGTCAGGTCAACGCGCGTGCCGAAGATCGTCGTGTGCCCTCGCCCTACGGCACCGTCCGTCGCCAGAGTATTGATAGTGCCGTCCTGGTCGCGTATGCTCTCGAGCCTGGACCGTCCAGCGTAGGCCGCGGCGTAGATCTCGAACCGCCGGTCATAGAACGTGGCCGTGAGCCTCCCTCCGGCGTACTGCATGTCGCCGAGTTCTATGAGCGAATAGTCGTTTTTATCAGCGTCCATACCCCGCGCGCCGAAGTCCTGGATCGTCACCGTGCTGATGCTGCTGATGCCGATCTCCGCCAGCAGCATTCGGGGAATGATATGGAGGTCCCGCGCGCCGAGGGCAGCTCCCCTCACGTCGCCGCTGAAGATCATACCGTAGACATCAGTGTGCGTTTCGTCGATGTTCATGGCCCCGCCTACGAGACCGAGCCCCGACCCAATGCCCGGCAGGCTGTAGGGATAGGGAAACACGGCATACCCGAATTCCGTCTCGAACTGGGGTTTTCTTCTTTCCGGGATATCCAGGGCTCCGGCGGTACCGCTGAACATCAGCACCGATACCACCAGAAGCAACATGGCGCGCACACGAATCTTCATACGACATATCTCCTTTACGAATGTCATTACGGCCGACGTCAGGGGTACTTTAATACAAATTACGACAAAGTATAATGTTAGTAATTTGGCCGCAATGGTACGTTGAATACCAGCATGAAGTCAAGTGAATTTTCACCACGCCTCGCTGTTGTTCTGCTTGAAAATCACCGATACCTGTGCAATACTATTCATGCCCCGGCCATCCGCACCGTAACAATCATGGTGCACGCCGCCGGTGAGAACCGAATTGGCAGCAGAGGGGGAACAAAAACTTGAGGGCAGCATGGAAAGCGTTGAAGGTGTTTTCAATCCTCGGAGCATACTTCATTATCTCTTTGTTCATACGAATCTTCATCGTACAAAAGAAGAAGCGCAGTTGCCTCGCGAAGAACACTTCATTTTTTTCAATATTGGTTCTTCGCGCCCTCGGGGTGCGCGCAACGATACAGGGGCGCAATCAACTGCCAAGGGACAATCGCAGCCGTCTCCTCGTGTCGAACCACCTTTCTTCCGTCGACATTCTCATTATTTCGGCCCATATGCCGGCAGTCTTTATTACGTCGGTGGAACTGAAGAACACACCGCTGGCCGGTTGGCTCGCGGCGGCCGGGGGAAGCATCTTCGTGGAACGGAGAAGCAGGGCGGGCCTGAAGAAGGAGATAACAACCGTTGCCCGCACACTCAACGACGGGTTTTCCGTTGTGCTGTTTCCCGAGGGGACGACGTCACCCGGTGAGGAGGTGCGGCCCTTCAAAAACTCGCTCTTCGACGCGGCCATCAGGACAGACCGGGAGATCCTCCCTCTCTGCATACGATACCGGAAGGTAAACAACGAAGACATGACTGCCCGAAGCCGCGAAGCTGTTTTCTACCACAAGATCCCTTTTTACCGGCATGCGATGGGGCTTCTGTCGGTGCGGTCTGTGGACGTGGAGCTTGTTGTCCTCGAGAGCATCAGGCCCCATGCTCAGGACTCGAGGAAGGAGCTGGCCACCCGGGCCCATCGCGCCATCAGCACGGCATATCATGCCTGACGGAATTTTTCCTCTTATCCCAACAAACGCGCCCGCAGCAGAGCAGCCTCGGGACACTCCTCCAGGAGCGGGATATCCCCTGAGGCCGGCCAGGGACGTGGAACTCTTCCGGTCACGCTTATAGCGGGACGAAAGCGGGCCCGCGGGGTTCCCGTTTACACCGTCAGCTTCGCCAGCTCTTCGTCCGTGATCGGTTTGAAAGCGTACTTATACCCGACATAGATCGCGAGGCCGTAGAACAGGGCGTCCATGGGGTGAAAGGTGTCCTTCATGACGTTCGCGATGATCCGGGGATTCAGCCGGGCGATAATATCGAAGAACGGGACGGTTTCCTGGCGCGAGACAGCCAGAACAACGCTCAACAGGTTGCCCGCGGCACAGCTCACCAGCGCAATCACGCCGCCGGCGATACCGAAAACCATATCGATTCCCCTGCCGAGCATGCGCACGGCATAACCGACGAGGAATCCCACGCCGATCGCCATCCACCCGATCTGATAGTTTGTCCACGCGGTGACGATCGCCCATATGACAGCGCCGATGAGACCGCCCCCGATACCGCCGAGGATTCCGAACATAAGGTTCTGGTTGTCCCTGACTTCCTGCAGATACCGTTCCAGCTTGCGCTCATCGATCTGCGGAAGCTGCTGCTCCATTGCCGCCTGCTCCATACCTTGCGGCTGTTCCGGGTTTTCCATGATTACCTCCCTAGGACTGGCTATGATATCGCACCGCTGCCAGGCGTACCCGACGGTTACCGTACATACGTATAGATTATACACAAATTCTCTCGCATGCGCTTGCGAGAGTCACCTCGTATCAGTCTTTGCTCATCAGCTTCTGGTCGTCAGAAACGCTCTCATGGTCCATGTACGTGTTTCCTAGAATGTGTACTGCAGGGCCATGATCCACTGCGAATCATTTTTCTCGGCAGCCGACGTGGCCGGCGGCATGCTGTTGCGCTCAAAAATGTTCCTAAGCTTCAGCGACCAGTTCGATCCCAGAACAGAATTCAGGCTTGCCTCGTTCCGGACCTGATAATCGCTGCTGTCTTCCAGGTTGTGGTAATAAATGATTTTTTCATCGAAGGCCAGAAAGGAGGTAAGCTTTACGGTCAGTCCGATGGATGCCCGGCCGGATATCCACTGGTCGTCGGCGTCGGGAACAAGGTCATAATCTTCGGCAAAATAGGTTATGCCGAATTCCAGAAGCAAGGATACCGCCGGTAGATCCCAGAATTGATAACCGACGCCTGGTCCCACTACCGTGCGTAAATTCAGGTCCTTGAAATCATCGGAGAGCATCTCGATGCCGAGGTAGGCAAATGTTTTCCTGCTGACGAAATAATCATATTTCAAAGCCCCATATCGGTTTCGGGCCGTCAGAGTATCATCTTCCTCGGCGGAATTGATCAGGAAGCGGAGGTTGATACGGTCTTTTTCGGTTTTCCGGGTGCCCTCCGCACCCACGGATGAGCTGAACCTGTCGGTGTTGCCCGACTGGCGATTGCCGCCGATCGTGAGGTTTCCACTCCATTTCGACGGCGGCGGATTGATGGACTTGATGGTTTTCCAGAAGACCACGACGGCCTCGCGCCCGACGCCGGGCTGGACGAGCAGACGGCCGCGCTCATCCGTCACGAGCCGTCCTTTCAGCATCTCACCGCTCATCAGATGCACGCTCACGGGGGAGTCCGTCGAGATCGCCGTGACCTGCTTCTTTTTGATTTTCACCGGTTCAGAATATGCGGTCTTGAGGGTCAGGGTCTTTTCGACCATCTTGACGACAGTGCCGGCCAGCCGGTCTCCGGTATCCACAACAACCTCATCGGCGAACCCGGCATGGGGGCAGAGGGTGGGAAAAACAAGGAAGAAAAAGAGCATAAGACCATGACGGTATTCAATTCCGCTGAACGTACCCACTGCTGTTTCTCCTCCTCCTTCACATCAAAGACCCTGCCAGAGAGCGCAACAGCATGCCTTTTCCCGCATGCACGAGCCCGCCGAACTGTATCCAGGGACCATCGCGCCTTAGCCTGTTTATAGCTGCACGTACGTACTGGGCACTCTATTTATTGTAGAATAGTTGAATTTTTTTGAAAAAGCAAGCCAGAGAGTCATTATTGGTCAGGCAAAAGAGAACATCCTTTACTTGATTTCCCCGGGTATATTAATCTGTTTCTCCGGGGCCAACCCGCGCGCGATGCTCGCAGATGCCCTTTATCCACAGAGTGCTTACGGTGCGGATGCAATTATGGTTCGCATAAAATATAAAGCCTTAGCTTGAGAGCGTCCCGCAGTCTGTCTACGGAGCATTCGAATTGTGCTATACTCATACGAATATGCAACGTCTCAATGGATTGAGCGTAGCAACACGATCATGCTTGAAAAAGGAAAAAGGGGAGGACGCTATGAATTGCTGGGACTTTATGAAGTGTGACGAAGCTATCTATAATCAATGCCCTGCACATCCGGACAAGGGGCTCGACTGCTGGAAGATAACGGGCACCAAGTGCGGCAAGGGCGTCGTTGAAAAAGCCACTGCCATGGAAAAATTAGAGTTCTGCAGGCGCTGCGATTATTACGGCAAGTACGCCCATAAATTCTGAGGACACTACCGGCCTCTCGTGATAACGTTCGGAGACCTCTCGTGCTCGCTTGTCTCCTCAGGAATGCGACTACCCCATTTGACGCGCCCCGGCCCATCTGGTAAAGTCACCATACCATCCGCATGCAATACGCAAGCGCGCGAACTGCCTGCGATGTGAATAAATCCGGGGCATTACACCTCGGGAGGAGTCTCATTTTTTTCGTGCAGGAGGAGAATACATGACAGCACAAAGAATGGTTTATTTAATGACAGCTACAGTAGTCGGAGCCGGCATTTGGCATACGGGATTTGATAGAGCGTCCTGGATCCTCTATATCCCCGTGGGCGTCCTGTTCTTTGCCGGCGTCTCCGGCATCTGCCTGGGCCTGATTTTTTGGCGTGCTTTCGGGTTTAAGTAAGTTATTTTCACTTGTATGACAAATTTTTCTTGACAGAAAAGAGAAGTTCACCTATATTCGAAACATGTTTTACACAGACCTCCTTACCGCTAAAAGGCTTCTCATTAAGGCAGCATGGCCGCTGTACGCCGTGGCTGAGGGGGGATGGTATTAGCTTTTTTCGATAAAACCAGATCATCCCGAAGGCCACGGATTAACCTCCGTGGCCTTTTTTATTTCCAGAGGCACTTAATGAATCTCTTCAAAGGAGCGCATCATTGAAGCTGAGTGAAATTCGAAAACAGATTGACGGCATTGACGATGCCATCATATCGCTTCTCGCGAAACGGGCAGGTATGGTACGCGAAGCGGCAACGTGCAAAAAAAGCACTGAGACGGTACGCGATCCCGCACGCGTCGAGCGGGTCATCCAAAAAGTACGGGCAAAAGCCGGGGAAGCAGGACTCGATCCCGATATGGCGGAGGAAATTTACCGGACCGTCATCGACTGCTTTATCAGGAAAGAACTCGCGCAGTTCGGGGAGAAGGTTTCCCATACCTCCCCAAAGCGGACTGACAAGCATATCATCAGAAAAGTGAATGACAACGACCGGGAAGCCGTTATCGCTGTGTTCAACCATTACGTCGAAAACAGCCTGGCGGCCTATCCGGACAGAAGGGTGGATGCCGGTTTTTTTGATACCCTGAAAGACATCGTGTATGGAGATTCCTTTTATGCAGTCGAGGCAGAGGGAAGAGTAATCGGATTCAGCTTTTTGAAGCGGCATCACCGTTACGCCGCCTTTGACCGGACCGCGGAGCTGGGCTATTTTCTCCTGCCCGAATATGTCAAGAAGGGTCTCGGAACGGAGCTCCTGCAGACATTGACGCTTGATGCGAAATCGAAAGGAATCGATACGCTCCTTGCGAACATCGTTGCGGTGAACGAACGGAGCATCGAGTTTCATACCGACAAGGGATTCCGCGAGTGCGGGCGTTTCCTTCGGATAGGGAAAAAGTTCGGCAAGGACATGGATATCGCCTGGATGCAAAAATTTATATGAAATGAGCCATCTTTCCACAGGGAGGTTACGCTGATGCCGTTGGTAAGGATAACGATCAGAGCGGGAAAGTCTTTACAATACAAAAACGCTGTGCTCGACGGAGTCCACGAAGCACTGGTGCAGGCCTTCAAGATACCGGACCACGACCGGTTCCAGATCCTTTCTGAACACGTGAAGGATCACTTTGAGGCCCCTGCAGGCAAAACAGACAGTGTCACGATCATCGAGCTGACGGTGTTCCGGGGACGGAGCGCTGAGGCGAAAAAGCTGCTGTACCGGACCATTGTCGATATCCTGGCGAAGGCCCCCGGTATACCGGGGGACGACATCATCATCGTCCTGCACGAGCCGGCCCTGGAAAACTGGGGCATCAGGGGCGGGAAACCGGCGAGCGAGGTCGATATGGGCTTCAAAATCGACGTGTAACTTTGAACGGGCTGCTTTCGGTATCAGTTGTCTCCTGTTGCGAACAAGGGAAATAGTGTTAAAAGCTCCATGAAAAAAATACAGCTATTTAGCCACAGAGGGCACAGAGAAAAGAAGGAATGTAGAGAAGATAAAAGAATACATTAAAAAATAAGGATTAACTATTAAAATCTTCACTCATAGATTGTTAAAAAGATAAATACGAGGTTCTTTAGGTTTCGTAAAGGAGGAGTGTACAGAGAACGTGTATAGTGAACTGTTTTTCAAGAAATTCTCTGTGTCCGGGCCTGTCCCGCTCCGCGGGATGTGCTCTGTGGCAAAACTTTTGACATTACTGTGAAAAGAAGCGGGAGGCGGCATATGGAACTGCTCGAGGGGATTTATACGCGAAGGAGCGTGCGGCACTATACTGATCAGCCGGTGACGAAACATCAGCTCATGGAGATCATCAAGGCCGGAACGTGGGCGCCGTCGGGGCTGAACAATCAGCCATGGCGGTTCGTTATCGTGAAGAATAAAACAATGCTCTTCGACCTCGCGCAGCTAACGACCTACCGCCATATCATCGAGAAGGCGCAGGCCTGCATCGCTGTTTTTGCCGACACCAAGGCCATGTACCATGACGTGAAGGACCATCAGGCCATAGGAGCGTGCATACAAAACATGCTGCTTGCCGCCCACGCCCTCGGTCTGGGCGCGGTGTGGCTCGGTGAGATCCTGAAAAACGCCGGTGAGGTGCGCGCGCTCCTTGAACTGCCGGAAGAGATGGACCTCATGGCTGTCCTCGCCGTGGGCCATCCGACTGATAAAAGCACGAAGTCTTCATCCCGCAAAAAAATATCAGAAGTACTGCTCAGGACGATATAGTGTTTGTACAGCCACAGCAGGCCTAGAGATGCACGGTGAAGGTGGAAGCGCCTTCGAACTCCGCGCCCTTCCCCGATTCTCTGAATAATCCTTTTCTCGCATCCTCAAATTATAATTTGACCGATCTGCGGTCATGAAAAATATGTTTCCCGGACATGAAAGGTGATACAATATAGTTGTACCCACTTTTCAGTCTACGGAAGCATACATTTCTGATCTCGTTTCCGCGCACAGGCAAAGCTCCATTGTCAGCAGGATCAGAAGTTGAGAGAGGAGGTGAACATGACGATCAGGAGTTATGTCCCTTTGACGCTCTTCGTTATTCTTGCCCTCGGTGCAGGGCTGATGCTGCTGCCGGCGGAATCGACGGCTGCGGAGCATGCGAAGCAGCGGATGGATCAGCTGCTGTCTCCTGCGCGGCTTTCACCGGGGCCGTCCGGCATCCTGCTGGTCACTGATTACTGTGCACAAGCTGTCTTCATGGTGAGCAGAACGACCGTGGCAAAGGTTATCCGGTCCTTTTCCATAAACGGCAGGCCCCTCGGGATTGCCTGGGCACGGGGACGCATCTATGTCGGGAACGAAACGACGGGCGCCGTTGAGGTCTACAATCCCGCCGGGAAGCGGATGTATACCCTCGGGGGCGCACCGGGTTCGGTCAAGCAGCCCAGCGACATTGCTGTTGACGCAAGTCGAGGACTTATTTTCGTTGTCGACGGACAGGAGAAGCGCATCAGGGTTTTCGGCCTGAAGGGCCCGGAGCTGACGGCCATCAGTGGTATCGGCGCGGGCTCCCTGGTGAACCCCATCGGTATCGCTCTCGATCAGACGCGTGAAGAGATACTGGTGAGCGACTACGGTCATCCGGCTGACAGCAGCGACGAGCGAGCCCCTTCCCTGGTCCATATATTCGATTATGACGGCAATAAAATAGCGGAGATTTCCGGATCCCGGCGCTTTTCCCGACCCCAGGGTTTGGCAGTGGAGGAAGGACATATCTATCTG
Source organism: Nitrospiraceae bacterium (assembly GCA_003454665.1). Taxonomy (GTDB): domain Bacteria; phylum Nitrospirota; class UBA9217; order UBA9217; family UBA9217; genus UBA9217. Next base: position 10,130 of record DMKB01000123.1, read on the forward strand.
GCCGACGGCATGCTCGGCCAGGTTCTGGTCCTTGACCGGTCGAGCGGCGCTACGGTTGCGACGCTGGGAGAGTTCGGCACCGGGCCCGGCCAGCTCCAGCTGCCCCTGGATGTGGTGATCGATCCATCTTCGAAGGACGTCTACGTTACCAACAACCGTGCCGCGCGCATCGAGCTTTTTGAGGGAGGAGGGCAGGTACCATGAAAAGGAATACTGTTTACCTGATCCTTGTCATGATGGCCGTTGGACTCGGGACCCTGTTCCTCATGCCCCGGGAGGCCAGTCCCCTCATCGCGAGCCACGAGTGCTCCTACTGTCACGGCGTCCACGGGGCTCCCGGTCCTGCCCTGCTCAAGGAGGCCCAGGTAGAGACCCTCTGCCTCACCTGCCACGGCCCGGGCGGGACCTCCACGCTCAAGGCTGATGTTCATACGAACGCAGCGAGAAGCGACTATCCTCCGTTCCGGATCAGCTGCCGTGGTTGCCACGATCCTCATGATAATCTTCCCAACTGGCTCGGGGGTACGAACATCAAGCTTGTGGGATCTGAACAGGACACGACGGGATATGCCAGGATAACGACGCCCAACAGCGGCATCCGTGACGTGGTATACGAAAGTCGGGGCACGGACGCAGGAGAACCTTCACTCCATTCTTTTGCGGATAATGATGAGGACGGCAACACGGTCTACGACGGGGTATGTGAGACCTGTCACACCCTGACAAGACACCACCACAATAATCCAACCGGTGATCACAGTCATCATGTCGGTGAAACCTGCACGCGGTGCCACGATCATCTTGACGGATTTCTTCGGTAATACACGGTGTTCTCATCACGGTCTCCAGGTGAGCAAATACCCCCGGAAACGGCATGGTTCCGGGGGCTTTCTTATTGAAGAGAAAGGACCTGGTAGGATTTCTTCACGTTGACAAACAACATTGTAAAATGGTATAAAACTGCAGTTCCAAAAAGGTGCAACAGGTTTCATGTTTCGTGCAAGCTATCGTAGAAACAATTCCTGAGAAAGGTTGTAGTACCATGAGCTTCGAATACCTGCAGCAGATTCCGCGTCCCAAAGAGATGCGAGAGGCCACGCCGCTCTCGAAAGAGCTGTCGGAAATAAAAAAGAAAAGGGACAAGGAAATTTACGACGTATTCGCGGGGAAGAATGGCAAGCTGGTCCTTATTATCGGGCCCTGTTCAGCCCACGACGAGGACGCTGTTGCTGAGTACATCTCCCGACTCGCCAAGGTCCAGGATGACGTAAAAGAGAAGGTCATTCTTGTTCCGAGGATTTACACCAACAAGCCGCGCACCACCGGTATCGGATACAAGGGCATGGCCCACCAGCCTGATCTAGAAAAGGAGCCGAACATTGTCGAGGGCATCAAGGCCATCAGGAGAATGCACCTCCGCGCCATTGAAGAGTCGCACCTTCCTGCGGCCGACGAGATGCTCTATCCGGGGAATTATCCCTACCTGGAGGACCTGCTGAGCTACGTGGCGATCGGCGCGCGTTCCGTCGAAAACCAGCAGCACCGCCTGACGGCAAGCGGGCTCGATATCCCCGTGGGCATGAAGAACCCCACGAGCGGTGATATGGAGGTCATGCTCAATTCCGTTCAGGCAGCGCAGGCGCCGCACGTGTTCAGCTACAACGGCTGGGAGGTGAAAACCGCCGGTAATCCTCTTGCCCATTGTGTCCTCCGCGGGGCGGTCAACCAGCATGGCCAGTGTATCCCAAACTATCATTACGAGGACCTGATCAGATTCGCAGAGGTCTACGGGAAGCGCACCCTCTCCAATCCGGCCATTATCGTGGATACGAACCACGCGAATTCAGACAAGCAGTACGCCGAACAGCCGAGGATCGCCCTGGAGATCATGCAGAGCCGCCAGCATTCGACGGTGCTGCAGCGCATGATCAAGGGCTTCATGATCGAGAGCTATATCGAAGGGGGCTCGCAAAAGGTGTCTAACGGGGTGTATGGAAAATCCATTACCGATCCCTGCCTGGGATGGAAGGACTCCGAGAAGCTCATTCGTGACCTGGCGGGGATGGTGTAAGCTCTGAGCATGTCTGCGAAAGCAAGCTGCTTTTTTGATACGTCCAGCATGGCCGTTCAGACAGTGCTGCAGAAATCTCAATTATCAAATCCCAAATCTCAAATAATTTCCAACGATCCAATTTGTTTCGCGAAGTGCTCAGCGATTATTAGGGGGAAATAGACGGATGGATCTATTCGAAGCGATTGAGGGGCGGAAGAGCATCAGGCGGTTCAAAGACACGCCCGTGCCTGATGAGGACATCAAAAAAATACTCGACGCCGGAAGGCGTGCGCCGAGCGCCAACAATGTGCAGCCCTGGACGTTCCTTGTCGTAAAGGACCGGAGCGTGTTGAAGCGGATGGCCGACGGGGTCCGCGAGATGGTCGACCGGATGATCCCGCACGCCGGTGACGAGCGCCAGGCTCAGCGGCTGGCCGCGTACAAGGGCAATTTCTACGTTTTTTTCGAAAACGCTCCGGCCTGTATCGTCGTCCTCATGGCGCCCTACGGCCTGTCGTCGGTGACGATCCTCGAGAAGATGGGGTATTCCGCCGGAGAAATCGAGCGGTTGCGGCCCCATCCGGGCCTCCAGAGCGTCTCGGCAGCAATTCAGAATATCTTGCTTGCCAGCCACGCCCTCGGCTACGGGGCCTGCTGGATGACGGGGCCCCTCGTGGCGCAGGAGCAGTTCGAAACAATACTGGGATACGGCAAGGAGAAGGCGGCCGTTGCGGTCATTCCCCTCGGCGTTCCTGATGAGTTTCCGCCGGCCCGCGCCAGAAAGCCGCTGGAAGAGATCGTGCAGGGGCTGTGAGCAGCCGCTGCACAACGACGGGCGCATCACTATTGACAGGCAGCGATCATAGGGAAATATAATTTTCCTATGATTTTTTTTTATGGAACTTTCCCTTGATTTTTTGCGGTACCGTTGTTAATATGCACATTCATTTACGTAAAAAGGATATTTCTCACAGGATTACCTCGTTACGAAACGTAACAAGCCTCACACCGAGGTAATGTCCGCATTTACCGCTCACTATTGAACAACACACTATTCAAGAGGTTTTCTTAGCGGGTAGTGCTGTCTTTACAGAACAGAAAGGGAGGTCCGCAGTGCTCCAACAGGAAGAAGTAAAAAGTGTTGATGACGTCCTGGACCAGGCCGAAGGCCAGCGGGGAATCCTGATCACCGTGCTCCAGAGGACCCAGGAGAAACTCGGCTACCTGCCTGAAGAGGCCATGCGCATGATATCCGGGAGGCTGTCGATGTCGCTTTCGACGGTTTACGGCGTGGCGTCCTTCTACAAGCATTTCCACTTCAAACCCCGGGGCAAGAATATCGTGAAGGTCTGCATGGGCACTGCCTGCCATGTGCGGGGCGCGAAGGCCGTGCTGAACGAGATGGAAGCGAAGTTCGGCGTCAAAGAGGGTGAGACCACCGAGGACCTCGCCGTCACACTCGAGACCGTCGGGTGCGTGGGATGCTGCGCGCTGGCGCCCGTGGTCACGGTGAACGACAAGGACCTGTACGGAGAGCTGACACCCAAGATGGTGGACGACATTATCGACATGGTGAGGAGTGAACATGGAACTCACGCTTGAGCGGTTGAACAGTGTCCAGGACCTCGAGGCGCTCCGGAAGCGGCTCGCCGATGAACGGGCG
>DMKB01000155.1 GCA_003454665.1 Nitrospiraceae bacterium
TCAGTGTCCATTTGGCTTTTGTATGAGACGACCTCATATCTCTTGCCTCCTTAACCGCTCGCGTCGACGGGAGCCGGAACGGGGTACTGTTATTTTATATGGCACGTCAAACACATTCCGCTCGCCTGATTGCTCTTCCGCAGAAAGGGGAACGTGCCTGCTGCCAGGGCCCCCTCTTCATGGGGGTCATGGCAGGTGGCGCATTCCAGCCTGTTGTTAAACAACTTGATCGGGTCGGAGGAAATGGGGAGCTGTAACTTTGCCGGTCCGCCTCCGGCGTCCGCAGATATGAGGGCCGCATCGAACACAAAGGAGACGGGGTGGTCATTCGCCAAATTCTTTGCCGCCCCCTCTCCCACGTTCGCCCCCGGATAGCCTGGCGGATTCCCCGGCCCGATCCACACGTCTCCGATCTGGTCGAAGCCGCCATCCATGACGATGGGATTGAACCTCCCGTAATTTATCAGCGTGTTCAAGGTAGAGACGCCGTCATGACAGCTGAGACAGAGGAGAGTGATGCCCGTGGGTTGACCGAGCGTCGCGTTGAGGGTCGGGCTGGAGTAGGGCGTGAAGCCCGTCTCGTTCTGGCTGATGCTCCTGTTCCAGAGAGGGACGCGATTGCCACTGGAATCTTGAGAGATACCGCCGTGCGGGGTATGGCAGAAGATGCAGACCTCGTCCTCATTGGTGGAGGAAAAATTTGCTCCACTGTTAAGAAATGACATATCATGCTTACTGCCGACGATTGTGGCGGATGCAAGTCCGACAGAAATAATGAGTATGAAAACTGCTGTCAGGACGATCAAAACCGGCCTCTGTTTTCTTCCCCCCATGGTCAGCTCCTGAATAAAATCAATGAGTTATACATATTCGCAATCAATCGTAGCTTCCCCTGTCTACGTTCCCCAGTACCTATTTATGCAATACGTATACCGCGGGCCCAATATCTTTAAATAACAATTGGTTATCTGTTCTTAGCGTATAAAGCTTGCCGAAAGCATGGAATTTTTGAGTGTTTCCGCTCAGAGCGCTGTTGGTTTGTGAGCAATTGCAGAAAAAAACAAGAAAAGGGTTTTTTTGCCGCGAATTGACACGAATTAACGCGAAGATATACTATACCAGAGAAAAAGGAACTAGCATTGGACACGGATTTACACTGATGAAAGATATGATGAAAAATCATAAAAAATCAGTGCGGATCAGTGTCTGATAATTTCAGGGATGGGCGGGTGTAATTCTATTACGGAATGCGGACCGGGGCATGAAAAAATAGAGCGAACACCATGTCACCGCAGGAGACGCAGAAAACAATATATATAAAGGACATTTTTTGGCCGCAGATTGACGCGGATCAACGCTGATAACTCTAGAAAGTAAAAGCGAGAGAAATGCTCCGCCTATATTGTGTTGTATGAGATTTCTTCGTCACGATGAAACCCGGGGCTCGACCGGCATCAGCTATCAGCTATCAGGATAAGCCTACTCACTTCAACACAAACTTAAAAAACCGGTTCAGGAAAAAGCCTGCGACAACGCCGAGAACAGCGCCGAAGGCGGCGAGGAACCCGAGGACCGAAACGAGCAGGAGCATCACGGCAAACCAGTTCTGGCCGCAGGACTCACCGAACATCTTGGTGACGTCCTTTGCCGCGGCGTCCCGCCAGGTGCCCTGGAGCTGGTCGGCAAAAAATATGTCCATGGACAGCGCAATGCCCAGGCTGAAGAGGGCGCCGGCGATGGCACCGATAAGAATCGCTTTTTTCAACCCTTTATCGGGTCCTTGTTCAGTCATGTGACCTCCGGGGGAATGAAACAATAGCAAACAGTAAACTGTAGGCAGTAAACAGGGTTAACGATATTAACGTCTTGGCCCAATTGAATTTAATAATCCGTACAGCATTCTTCCGACTTCATCAATGTTGCTCAACAACGCTTCATTGTCATTTAGATATCCGAGATCCTTTGCCAGGATAAAAAAATACCGCAGCTCTTCGAGCGATCCCTGTGATATGTTATAAAAATTGGATTTGTCCTTTATGCCTCTCTTCTTGAAGCCCTCTGCGATATTCGCCGCAATAGACACCCCGGCCCTTCTCATCTGCGAGGTGATCCCGAACTTTTCATCCGCCGGGAAGTCTTTGGTGATCTCGTAGACTGCCAGCACCAGGCTGTGTGCTTTTTGCCAAACCACTAAGTCTTCAAAACATTTCGCCTTATCAGGCATGTTGCGGTTTTCTCCCTCTCATCTGCTTACCTTGGCTCTTCCAAGTTGCCGCAGTAAGTCTACCTGTTTACTGTTTACTGCTTCTCTTCAGCAAATCATAGATGACCGAATACAAACGCCATCCACCGAGGATGGTTCTTTGATACACGCTCCCCTGGGGTTGCTCAGCGGTCTCGACATGGGTAAACTGCGGCAGGAGCGCGAGGTGCACGCGGTTTTTGTCGCCCACGGCGTTCGCGAGGCGCAGGCTCTCGGTATAGGGTATGGCGTAATCCTCTTTGCCGTGGGCGATGATCCAGTAAGCCTTGATGTAGCTCACCGCCCGGGCAGGCGACATCCGGAAGACATACTTCCGGACAGCATCAGGCAGCCTTTCGTAGAGCGCGCTGAACCGGTCTTCCCTGCTGTTGACGAGGAATGCATATACTGCCTTCCCTTCGGGCCCCAGTTGCCCGGCGAGGGCGGCGACATCGTTCAACTCATAGCGGTTCCGCTTTTCAATGATACGCCTGAGCAGGTCCTGGTCGGACCGGGAACGGAGAATATCCAGGTTTTTGTACAATATCATCCAGCGGAAGGGCTCGACAGGCCTCAGGTATCCGCTTTTGCCCCCGTACTCATAGTGGCCGGTCATAGAAAAGAGCAATACCTGGCGAAGGTCATAGTAGCCCCCGAAGCTCACAACCACACTGACCGTGTCCCGCACCCGTTTGTCCGCCGCAGCAAGCAGCATGGGCCCCACGCCGTAGCTGAATCCCATCATGCAGCCGCCGGGCCCGGCCTGCTTGAGTTTTGTAAGATAGCGATAGCTCTGGAGGATGTCCTCGGCATCCGAAAGCCTGGGCCGGAATGTCTTCAATCCCTTCAAATCCGGGACGAGCACGAGAAAGCCCGCTCGCGCCAGGTTCTCCGCCAGGAGCGCAAGCTGCGCCTGGTCCTTGCCCGCGGGGTCCGCCCCGTGGACCAGGAGGAGCGGCGGGTGTGGGCCCTTGCCCTTCGGCCCGTAAAGATCAGCCCGGAGCTTTCTCCCCCGCGACGTCACACTGACCCGCTTCAGCGAGGGATCTGGCGTGAACGTGGCCATAAGAGCCTTCTCCGGCGGCCGCACACTGTCCGCCAGGATAAGAATGCTCAGGATTCCCCGTTTGATGGGCCCGCAAAAGAGGATCGTGATGATGACCAGCAGGGAGATGACGACGATTTTTTTCATGCTGACAAAACCATGAACCAGGCCACGAAGTCACAAAGGCACGAAGGTTTTTTTAAGTTTTTGGGGAAAAGCATATTTTCGTTCCCGCTCGTGTAGATTCGCCGCTCAACTTTGATTGTCACTCCGCATTCCGAAATCTTTTCGGGCACTGCCATTAAGCAGGAACCTCCTGTCTCCTGCCCTACTTCAATATCTCTCCCGTCTTCCTCGACCACAGAAGCAGGTCGAGGTGGTCCATATCGATTCCGATTTCTTCGGCGAACCTCACGAACCGCTCCTCTATCTCCCGATATCCTGATCGTGTGGCGGGCCGCACCCCGTTGTTGATTACACCCATTTCACGCAGGCTGTTCAGGATATGCTTGTCCAGGATAGCGTACCCCCGGAAACCGATGTTCCGGAGAAAGTGGCTCGCCTCTTTGTACCCGATCCCTTTGATACGGTTATTGCCGGCAAAAAAATCGCGGCGCGCCTCGCGGCAAGAGAAGGATTCTACGAGACTGCGCAGTTCGAGCCCGCAGTGCTCCCTGAGGTATTCCCTGGTGTGGTAAATGTATGACGGTCGAACACGCCAGAATCGCGCACGGCTTTTCCGGGCACGTTGTTGAAGAGCGCTCTCTCCCGCCGTCAGAAGAACATCCCTGAGCACCTCCACGGTCCGCATGCCCATTTTTGCGCTGCTGCCGGCAGTCAGGATGCAGTAGCTGAGCTCTTCAAAGATCGCCCCGTCGCCCTTGTCGCGAACAACCGTAAATTCGGCGAGCCTGTCGAGGATCTGCGGTCTCTTTGCACGGTAGTCCCGTGCAAGATCGTCAATGATATCGCTTCCAGGCACGGTAACCGCCCTTGAGATTGTGCAGATTCGTGTATCCCATGCCGATCAGACGCTTGATGGCCCATATGCTCCGGTTTCCGTGCTGGCAGTAGACCACGATCTCTTTGTCCTTCTTGAGTTTCTTGATCTTGTTCCCGATTTCCTGGAGCGGAACATGGACCGCGCCGGGGATATGGCCGTGGTTATATTCCTTGTTCGTGCAGACGTCCAGGATCACCATCCCTTTTTTCTGATCCAGTTCCTGCGGTAAAATCTGTTTGATGCCCAACCGCCCCAGGTAACCGAGCAGTTTGAAGACGCCATACACCGCAATCACGGCGAGCAGTATTTTCGATGCTGTGTCCAAAATGCAGAACCTCCGTTTCGATGAGTAGTCAGTAGACAGTAGACAGAAATAAGATAACAGACTAGAGACGACAGACTACAGATAATACAAAGCAGCCATCCGGCATCTTGCATCTGGCATCAGAAAAGACCTGTCTCCGCCCTCCCCCTTCACCCATTCACCCATTCACCCCGTTTCCTTGTATTAAAACTTTGCACTTTGCATCTTGCAATCTGCATCTACGATGGAGCTGTCTCCTGGCTCCTGCCTCCCGGCTCCTGGCTCCTGTCTAAAGCCTCCTGGCTCCCGTCTCCCCCATCACTCCCTGTCCACGAGACTGTCGGCAGTTCGATGACAATCCTGGCCCCCCTCGGCTTCCTCTGCTCAACGTGGATGGACCCATTGTGGTCGGCAATGACCCGTTCCACGATGGCAAGCCCCAGGCCGCCACCTCGTTTCTTACTGGAAAAATAGGGTTCGAATACGCGGGGCATGTCCTCCTCGGAAATCCCCGGCCCTTCATCAAGTACCTCGATACGGACCATGCCTTCGGAGGCAAGCCGGACCGTCACCCATATCTTCCCGTTACCGTCCATGGCCTCGATGGCATTCACGAAGAGGTTCAGAAAAACGCGCTGCATCTGCTCCTGGTCCAGCAAAACATCGGGAAGGTCGGCGGGAACGTCCTTCACGAATTCTATGTTCCGGTAAGTACCGGCGTACATCTGTATCATGCTGTCGATCACCGGCGCCAGGGGCCCCGCAAGGGGGTTCGACCGGGGCATCCGGGCATACTCGGAGAACTCGTTCAACAGTTTTTTCAGGCCGTCAGCCTGCTGCACGATTGTCATACTGCATTCTTCGAATACGGCGTCGAAGTCCGGGGAACCCTCGGAGAACTTCTTCCGCAGTCGCTCCGCCGAAAGTTTTATCGGCGTCAGCGGGTTTTTTACTTCGTGGGCGATCTTTCTCGCCACGTCCTGCCACGTCTCGGACTTCTGCGCGCGGAGAAGCTCCGTAAGGTCGTTAAAGGTGATGACCGACATGGTGCCGGAACTGTCTCTGAGCGTCGTAATTCGCATTCTGAGGGTCAGGGTCCGTCCCCGGACCGGGAGCGAGATCACCTCTTCGGCCCGACCCTTTCCCTGTTCAAGCTTGCGAAACAGGCTACGGATGGGCGCCAACTCAATGAAACTGAATGCATCGTCATACCGTCTGTTGATAACACCGTCGGACCGGATTCCCAGGATGCGTTCGGCAGCGGCATTAATCGTTATGATCCTGCCCAGACGGTCGAAGGAGACAACGCCGGTATCGATATTTGACAGGATTGTTTCCTTATATATAATCTCCTGCTCAAGGCGCTCCCGCGAGTTCCTGAGGTCCCGGGTCATCCGGTTGAACGAATCAACGAGTATCCCGACTTCATCAGCCGACTTCTCCTCCACCTGGTAGTCAAGATCGCCGGAAGCCACGGCGACCGTTCCCTCGGCCAGTTTCCGAATCGGTACGGTAATACCGGAAGACACGCGAAGAGCTACCCAGATCGCCGCCAGCAGGAGCATCAAGGTGATCGTAAGAAAGGCGAGCCGATATGCCAGCTTGATCAGCTCTTTCCCCTTGAACGAGGACCGGTACTCCCCGGCCGCGGTACGGATCTGATCCGCTTTCGCGGCAAGGCTTTTGGGCACGTGATAGCTCACGGCAAGCGCCGCAACAACCGTCCCCCCTTCTTCCAGCGCGTACAGCGGAACGACGGCGCGAACGATCTCTCCCGCCTTTCCGCTGCCGCTCACGCCGGTGACTTCCTCGGCGTTAAAAGCCCGCGCAATGAGTTCAGCGGGAGTGGCGACGAACGCATCGGCAGGAAATTGCCCGGTAATAATGGAGAGCACTCGCTCACCGGGAGCGGAGTAAAATTCCACGGAACCCAGACCATACTCTTCAGCCTTTTTTCCCAGGTAATCCTCAAGCACCGGCTTGTCGAATCTGTTAAGAAACCGCTCTTCCGTCATCATGCCGCTGATCTGCCTGCCGAACCGGAGCGCCTCGTTCTGAAGGCCGTCGTAATGCGTCTCCGCGACGAATACGGCATCAAGGAGCGCATTTTCTATTTTTAGGCTGAACAGCCGTTCGATGCTCTTGGTAAACATGCCGCTTCCGATGATAAAGAGAAGAATGGTCGGGATGAATGAGATGCTGACGAAGGCGGCGACAAGCTTCGTCCTGAACTTCGCGCCGAGCACACCCCGCTTTCGCTCGGTTGAAAGTTTCCAGAGGCTCCGCGCCGTCATGAAGATAACAGCCGTAAGGAGAAGAAAGTTCGCAAGAACGAGCGCGATAATAACGAGGGTGTCCGGCAGCGGCCCGGCAAACCCTTTGAACCGCAGTTGGAGAACAACCACGCCGGCGGTGATGAGGAGAAACACGATGAGATAGAGAATACCCTTGAATCCCATCGTTTCCTGTTTGTTTTCCCTCTCCATGATTACGGCAGAATACCAAAATCACCCCGCAAAAGCAAGGTCTGGTTTTGATTTAACGCTTGACAAATCAACGCTTTCTCGGCTATCTTTATGAAAAGCAGCGCCGTTCCATTTTACTATGCTCGCATCGGAAGCACGGGGGCAGAACAGTGCAAGGGGGTTATTGTTCATGAGGCACGCCGTACGATTATTGATAGTCGTTCCGCTTTTTTTCTCTTACCTGCTGGTATCATGCGCGCCGATGGAACCTTCCCATCCGCAGCCGGACCCGACACAGGAGCAGATATCGCTTTTACAGAAGCAGCTCCTCGAGATGCAGAAGGTCCAGAACGACACGCGATCGAAACTCGACGAAATACTCAATTCCATGTCGGCCCTGTCGGCCCGGATAAAAAAACTTGAAGGCAAACGGAGCAAGCCCCGGCAGAAGAAAAAGCGACGGTCAAAAACAAAGAGGAGATAGCAGTAATGCCCAGACGGTTGTATCCCTTCACCTGCTCACTCCTGGTCCTCCTCAGCATACTGCCCGGTCCCGCTGCAGCCCAGCTTAAGGGGGCGCAGACCCCTCCGGCTGGTTCCGGTTCAATGGAGCCGACGGACACCCAGAAGGGGCAGCTCACCATGCCGGGCACAGAGGAGGACGGCGAAGAAGAGGAAGAACCCTCTTCCTTCTCTGCGAAAGAAGCAAAGCAGGACAAGGATGGCCCATACATCATCAAGCGAGGCGATACGCTCTGGGACATATCGAGCACCTTTTTGAAAGACCCGTTCCTCTGGCCGCTCATCTGGAAGGTAAATCCTTACATAAAAAATCCTGACCTCATCTACCCGGGGAACAAACTGGCGATTCCGAGCCTTGCGCCCATCGAGCAGGCCCTGGAGGCCCCCGGGGAGCGGCGTCCGGAGAAGGCGATCGAGGAGGAAGAGGCACCGCCCACGACACCGGGAAAACCCCGCAAGCCCGTCGAGGAGGAAGAAGAGGCGCCGCCGCCGCGACGGGTGCTCATCCTGCCCGAGGAGCGGAAAGTCCCGATCATCAATAAGTATTCCATGCTGAACGCCGGGTTCATTGCTAACCAGGAGACGGATGATCATATCGTTGGCGCACTGGAAGAGAAATCGATCTACTCTTACGACGATATCGTGTTTATTAAAGTCCGCGACCGGCGGGAAGTGAAGGTCGGCGACCGGTTCGTTATCTACGCGCCGCTCCACAAAGTCAAACATCCCCGGACCGGCCGAAAATACGGAAGGCTGATTAAAATCCTGGGCGTCCTCCAGGTCACGGCCACAGACGCGAAGTACCTCACGTCAAGAATCACCCTGTCCTTCGACTCGAGCGAAAAGGGAGACATGATCGCGCCCTACCAGGAACCGGTCCTCATCTACGACGAGCCGAAACAATCGAAGAACCTCAAGGGATATATCCTTGAGATTGTGGACGGCCGCACCATCAATGCCTTGGCGGACATCGTCTACCTCGATGTCGGAGGCAGAGACGGCGTGGAACCGGGCGATCGTTTCAACGTCTACGTAGAGCCCCGATCCAGGTCATATCCCAAGAAACTCATCGGCGAAGTACAGGTGTTTCTTGTGAGAAAACGGACATCTACCGCAATCGTTACCAAGAGTGTTGATACCCTCGCCAAGGGGGACTTGATCCTTTCTGGAAAGTAACGACCCTTCCGGTTCCAAAGTTCAAACTCCAAATAACAAATACCAATTTAGCCACAGAGGTCGCAGAGGACACCGAGAGAAGAATAAATCTCGCATTTCAGAACTCAGATGACAATATTCAAAGTTGACATTTAACCACCGAGAAAAACTTATCATTAATAATTGAAAGGACTCCACGCATTTCTCTGAGATCGGGCCTGTCCCGCTCCGCGGGATGTGCTCTGTGGCACATACTGTTTTTTTGGCGTTCATTTGAACTTTGAAATTTGTTAGCTCGATTTTCACCACCCGTCTCCCCTTCCCCAACGGTGTTCCTCTGTGTATCTCTGTGGTTTCAAATTTTCCTCTCAGTTTTCATAAATACCCCGTACTTAAAAATCTGTTTGCCTTACCGCGTCCTCTCGGGTACTATACGTCCAGATGCCCGATTGCGTCACTCCGGACGC
>DMKB01000238.1 GCA_003454665.1 Nitrospiraceae bacterium
CCGCTTGTCTGATACGAGCTCGATCCTCATAAAACCGTCCTTATGACGCATAACACTGCGCACATTGGCCGCACCGCGCGGGAAGTACCAAATCCCAAACGCCAAATAACAAATAAATCCCAAAGTTCAAACACCAAATATCAAATCATTGAAATTTGATTATTGGAATTTACTTGAGGCTTGGGGATTTGTTATTTGAAATTTGTTTCAAATCACTCCCAGCCTCTTCCCTGCTTTTTCGATGATGCCGAGCACGCGATCAAGCTGTTCCGATGTGTGCGTGGCCATATAGCTCGTACGGATCAAGCTTCTCCCCGGCGGTACGGCAGGCGGGGCCACGGGGTTTACGAACACGCCTTCTTCACCGAGGATCTTCCACATCATAAAGGCGCGCTCCATCTCGCCCATGACGAGCGGGATAATGGGTGTCTCGGCAACGCCGGTATCGTAGCCCATACCCTTGAATGCTTCCATCATCTTGTCTGTATTCGCCCAGAGACGCTCCCTTCGCTCCGGCTCGGTGTCGATAATATCCAGCGCAGCGATGACCGAGGCCACGGACGCCGGCGGCGGGCTTGCGGAAAAAATGAGCGGCCGTGAGTTGTGTTTCGTGAAGTGGATCACGTCCTCGTCAGCCACGATGAACCCGCCGATGGATGCCAATGATTTGCTGTAGGTCCCCATGATGATATCCACTTCGTTCTCGAGCCCGAAATGTTCCGCCGTGCCGCGGCCGGTCTTTCCGAGCACGCCGACGCCATGCGCATCGTCAACCATGATCCGCGCGCCATATTTTTTGCAGAGAGGAACAATCTCAGGAAGCGGCGCAATATCGCCCTCCATGCTGTACACACCATCAACAACCACGAGTTTACCCTTGCCGCCGCTCTGTTGAAGCAGGTGTTCAAGACTCTTCATGTCATTATGCTTGAATTTTTTCAGATCAGCGAAGGAAAGCCTGCACCCGTCGAGGATGCTGGCATGATCGAGCTTGTCGACGATAATGACATCATCCTTCCCGGCGATGCAGGAAATGATACCGAGGTTCGTCTGGTAACCGGTGGAAAACGTGAGTGCCGATTCCTTCCTGAAAAAAGACGCGAGCTTGTCCTCGAGCTTCACGTGAATGTCCAGCGTGCCGTTCAGAAAACGTGAGCCGGCACACCCGCTCCCGTACTTTTTCACCGCATCGATGGCTGCGTCCTTGACCTTCGGGTGGTTCGTCAGGCCAAGATAATTGTTCGACCCGAGCATGGTCATCTTCTTTCCTGCGACAATAACCTCGGGGTCCTGAGCGGACTCGACCATGCGGAAATAGGGATAGAAACCGGCTGCCATGACCTCTTTGGCGGCCGTGTACGTCTTGCACTTCTTGAAAAGATCCAATGTACTCCCTCCTGCCTTGTTAACCTCCGGGTCGAGCGTCTGAGCTTTCATAATCACCCGTTCGGCGGCACCTCATCAAACCCACCCCTGTTCGCGGTACCACTGCCAGGTTATCGAAAGACCCCGGTCGAGTGGATAGGCGGCGATGAAACCGATCTCCTTTTCAATCTTGGACAAATCACCTATCCAGTATTTTTGTATAGCCTCACGTACCTTCTGCCTGTTCGTGAGCGCCGGCTTCCCGCTGATCATACTTCCCAGCTCGGAGGCGATACCGAGCAGATAGGCAACCACGTAGGGGACCGTTATCCTTCGGGCCTTCACCCCGCCGGCAGACAGTAACGCGCCCATAAATTCAGACCACGAGTACGGCCTGTTCTCAGCAACGAAATATACGCTTCCGCTCCGCTGCCGCCGTTCCGCGGCAAGCAGCAGTGCCGTGGTAAGGTCCTCCACGTAGCACGGCTCTATGAACCGGTCACCGCCTCCAATCTCAATCGTCAGCCCTTTCGCGGCCCACCGGAAGAACTCATAGATGTCCGTGTCCCGCGGGCCGTACACAGCAGAGGGGCGGAGAATGACGACGGGGAATCTGTCTTTGAACCGTGCCGTTTCATACTCGGCGTTAAGCTTACTTTTGCCGTAATCCGATACCGGCCCGGGGCTGTCTGAATCTCTCACCGGCGTCCCGTCCTGACTCGGCCCTGCAGCCGCCAGGCTTGACACCAGTATGAACTTGCTGATGCCGGGATTGTGCCGGGCGCACGCCTCCAGCACATTCTTCGTTCCGAGATGATTTACCTCGTAGTATTCTTTTACCCGTCGGGCCTTGGTCAATCCCGCCGCATGAAAAACAAGGGAGACGTCCTTTACGGCAGAACTCAGCGTTTCCGGCATGGTGCAATCGCCGGTGATGAGTTGCACATCCCGGCCTTGAATCCAGCGCAGCCGGGAAGGGTCTCTGACCAGGCAGCGGACGGAATAACCCTTCCTGAGGAGTAATTCCACGAGGTGGCTCCCCACGAAACCGGTTCCACCCGTTACCAGCGCTCTTTTAGGATTCGCGTCTCCCATCACCTCGGCACAAAAGAAAAAATCTCGTCAGTGTAACTAAAGTATTTGGTATTGTCAAGAAGTATGGCAACAACTCAGCGATGTCTCTCAGTGTCAACAGGCAGGCTGCACACCGGATTTATGTCACACTTTTCGCACTCCAGCTGAAGCGTGCTGTGCAGAATTTTAAATTTGTCCTCAAGACGGGAGCGGATATCATCCAGGAGTTCCCTGCTCCTGCTCACGGGCTGGTCATCAATCAGCACATGGGCGCTCAGGGCATAGACGCCGGAAGTAATGGTCCACAGGTGAATGTGATACGCCTCACGGACACCATTGATGTTCCCGATTTCCGCGGCAACCGTTGCAATGTTGATGTGCGACGGCGCTGACTCGAGCAGGATATTGACCGACTCTATCACGAGAGCCCCTGCCCCGATGATGATCCCGACGGCGATCAGGATGCTCAGGATGGGGTCGATGAGATACCATCCGGTATAGAAAATCACGATCCCCCCGATGATCACGCCGACCGATGAAAGCGCGTCTCCTATGATGTGCAAAAAGGCTCCGCGGATGTTCAGGTTCGTCCTGCGGTACTTCATCAAAAAGAGCGCGCCTGCGATATTCACGAGCAGGCCGAGGGCCGCCACACCAAGCATCAACGCTCCCTCCACCGGCTGAGGCGCGCTCAAGCGATGGTAGGCATGGTAGAGAATTGACAGGGAGACGATCACGAGGATGGTGCCATTAGCCAGCGCGGCAAGTATCTCCAAACGGTAAAACCCGAAGGTCTTGTTCTCCGTGGCAGGCATGGTGGCGAACCGCATGGCAAAGAAGGAGAGACCGAGGGCGAGCGTGTCGGTAAGCATGTGGCCGGCGTCGGACAGCAGGGCAAGGCTGTTCGAGATCAATCCGCCGATGACTTCGGCAACCATCATGAAAAACGTGATCGAGAGCGCGATCAGGAGGCCCCGTTTCCCGCCGGCTGATTCGCGGCCCCCGGCGACATCGTGGTCGTGATCGTGCATATGACTTCCGTGAGCGTGTGGCATTGGTTACCTGTTCTCCCGCTGCTGAGCGAGGTACGGCTGTCGACCTCGACTATCTAATCCGGGCAAGCCCCGCAGAGCTGGGCAGATCGGAGTCAAAAGCTCTTTCACCACGAAGGTCACGAAGACACGAAGCATGATAAATTTCAAGTTCCAAACCACAAATCTCAAATTCTAAATTTCAACCATTTCGGTCACTTTAATATTGCTGATTGGATATTATTTGTAATTTGGCGTTTGTATATTGGCGCTTCTCTTTTCATGCTTTGTGGCTGAATTTTGTTTCCCTACGAATTCATCGACTGAAAAAAACCAGCTCCGGCACTGACGGTATCGCGCCGATTTCGGCGGCATAGCCGTAAAAACGCAGAAGACCCTTCTGCTCTTCATCTCCCAGATCGTAGCTCAGCGATTTCCAGTATTCGATCAGAAACGGCTCCGGCAGTCCGAAAGGGCCGGCATACCGTCCGGCAAGTTCCTGAAGATGCGACAAGCCGTACTTCTTGGAGCGGACTACCCCATCATAAAGCAGCGTCAGCTCATTATCAATATCTTTTTTGTAGTTGACCTGCCACAAGGCAAAAACAAAGGGAAGTCCGGTAAATTCGTTCCACAAGCGGCCAAGATCGTATACATGGGGAAAGGAAGTCGTTGCGGAGCGCTGCAAAGCGAGGTCGCCGATCGTCAGGATCGCGGCAACAGGGCCTGCAGGCTCTTCGCTTCCCTGCTCAAAGAGCGTATACTCAGCTCTGACACCATTCATAATCTCCAGGATGATCCGGAGAAGAATGACCGACGTGGCCGATGCCTTTGTCAGCGCCACGGTCCTGCCGCCGAGTTCCGCCAGAGGCAGGCTGCTTTCGAGAATAATGCTCATGGCACGGGTACGGGAGGTTATGGAAAGGTCGGGCAAAAGCAGGTACTTCCCGGGATCCAGGGCGTACTCGATGGAGGACGATGGTGAGACCGCTACGCTCCCTTCATAAAGCATCCGGTTCAGTTCAGAAGGGATGCCTGCAACGAGCTCGAAGGGAAAATCAACAAACCCGTCAAGAATGCCCGCATGGACGGGAAGGCAGTTGGAATAGGTTATATGGCCGAGTTTGAGCATGAAATACCTTTTGGCCGCAGATTTCCGCAGATCAACGCAGATCTACACAAAAGCATTATTGATCAAAACTTGAAAATCATTACGGTATCGCTTTGAAGCACGCCCCTCATCAATCTCTTAGATTTATCTGCGCGTATCCGCGTTTATCTGCGGCCAACTTTACCCCTTCTTTCTCTTGAAAAAGTTCTCTAGATCATCCACGAGCGTATAGACCACCGGCACGACCACCAGCGTCAGGAGCGTTGAGGTGATGAGCCCGCCGATGACGGCGATTGCCATGGGGGCCCGCAGTTCCGCGCCCTCACCGAGTTTCAGCGCCGTCGGCAGCATGCCGAAGACCATGGCCGCCGTGGTCATCAGGATTGGCCGAAGCCTGACGGGACCGGCCTTGAGAAGCGCTTCGTTCCGTTCCATGCCCCGGTTCCTAAGGGTAATAGTGTAGTCCACGAGCAAAATGGCGTTCTTCGTGACCAGCCCCATGAGCATAATGACGCCGATGAGGCTGAAAATATTCACCCGTTCGCCCGTCACGAGCAGCAGACCCATGGCACCGATGAAACTCACGGGGAGCGAAAACATGATCGTGAAGGGATGGACGAAACTCTCGAATTGAGAGGCCAGCACCATATAAACCATGATCACGGCGATGATGAGGGCGAAGGCAATGCTCTCGAAAGATTCGAGCATGGCATCGCCCATACCGAGATGCTGGAAAGACTGTTCGGCGGAAATGTTCTTCTTGATAATGCGCTCTACATCAGCGATGGCCTGGGCCATGGGCTTGCCTTTTTCGATATTTGCAAACAGTGTCGAGGCCGCCTGCCGGTTCAATCGGGTAATGACCGTCGGCCCTTCTCCCATATTGATTGCCGTTACCTGGTTGAGCCTTACAATCTCCCCGGTCGTAGAGCGAACGCGCAGGCTGTTGATGTCAGCCGGCTTGCCGCGCTCTGTGGCAACGAGTCGCGCGTTAATATCGTAGCGCTCGCCTTCCTGTTCGTCCTTGAACTTGCCGATAATCTC
>DMKB01000220.1 GCA_003454665.1 Nitrospiraceae bacterium
GATTTCCCGGCTCAAGGCCGCTGCCCTCGAGATCGGCAGAGGCAAACTGGACACCCGGATTGACATCACTGCACGGGACGAGGTTGGAGACCTGGCGGGAAGTTTCAGAAGGATGGCCGGGGACCTCCAGAAGATAACGGTGTCCCGCGATTATATGGACAGCATCATCACCAGCATGCTCGACAGCCTCATTGTCGTGACTCCTGCCGGCACGATAAGCCGTGTCAATCCGGCGACCTGTGAACTCCTGGAATACGAGGAAGAAGAACTCTTGAACGAATCCGTTGCCAAGGTATTCGGGACCCCGTCACCGCTCGAGGGGCCGGTATACGAAGAACTGATGCAACAGGGCATTATCCGCAACGTCGAATCGATGTACCGCGCGAAGGACGGCAGGATGATTCCGGTTCTCTTTTCGGGCTCGGTCATGCGCAACACAGACGGCGCGGTCCAGGGCGTGGTGTGCGTTGCCCAGGACATGACCATCCGCAAGAAAATGGAGGAGGAACTCATCAAGTCCGAAAAACTTCAGTCCGTCGGCCTCCTCGCCGGGGGCATTGCCCATGACTTCAACAACTTTTTGGCCATCGCCTCGGGAAACGTGGAACTCCTGAAAGAATCGATGCAGCATGATGAGGGGGGATACAAGAGGGTGATGGAAGCCGAAAAGGCGCTGCACCGGGCGGAGAAGTTGACCCATCAGCTCCTCACCTTTTCCCGGGGAGGCGCGCCGCTCAGGAAAGCGACGTCCATCGGCGAGCTCGTCAAAGAGTCTGCCTGTTTCCCGGTGCGGGGCACGAGCGTGCAGTGCGAACAGGACCTGCCGATTGACCTATGGCCCGTCGAGGTGGACGAGGGACAGATCAGCCAGGTGATCAACAATCTCGTCATGAATGCGGTGCAGGCCATGCCCGAAGGTGGCACGATACAGGTGGACTGCGAGAATGTGACGATCCACGAAGGGGATGTCCCCAATCTCGGCGCCGGGGACTACGTGAAGATCTCGATCAGAGACGATGGGCCCGGCATACCGAAAGAGAATTTAAAAAAAATATTTGACCCCTATTTCACGACGAAAACCATGGGGAGCGGCCTCGGTCTTGCCATATGCTATTCCGTCGTGCGAAATCACGACGGCCTCATCGCCGTGGAATCCGAAGAGGGGCAGGGAACGACATTTTCTCTCTATCTTCCGATCTCCCGAAAGACGTATCGGGAAAAAACAGACGAGGAAGAGACGACGTTCACCGGTACGGGAACAATCCTGTTCATGGATGACGAGGAAGCGGTCCGCATGATGGCGGGAGACGTGTTGAAAAGCCTCGGCTACGAGGTGGAGTTTGCCCGGGACGGTACCGAGGCGATTGTGCTTTACGAAAAGGCCCACGCATCAGGAACTCCCTTCGCCGCGGTCATCCTCGACCTGACCATTCCCGGCGGGATGGGAGGGAAGGAGACGATCAGGCGGCTGCGTGAATTGGACCCCCAGGTGAAGGCGATCGTATCTAGCGGCTACTCCAACGACCCGGTCATGGCAAACTTCAGACAACACGGCTTCAGCGGCGTCGTGGCCAAGCCATACCGAAAGCAGGATATGGGCAAGACCTTGTACGAAGTGATTCAGGGAACGAGAAAAGCCGGGTAACATCTTATTGCTCTTTTCCCCCGAAGGATATCCGTGCCCGTAGTACTCTGCTTTCCGAAAAAGATTGACACACCCCCGGTTTTGTTATACTCTACATCTTCCGGTATTTCCCCTAAACAGTGTAATTGATATAAACACCCCAGGAGGTATGACATGGCAAATCAGCCAAATATTCCGAGTCCAAAGATGATCATTCCGATCGCGGCGATTCTGCTCGCCGTGGTGACGCTGTATGCGACCTATTTTACCGTAGACGCCGGAAAGGTGGGTGTCGTCAGGCGCTTCCAGGAGGTCAACCGTGTTGTCGACGATGGCCTCCACTTCAAGATGCCCTTTGCTGAGAACGTCGTAGTGATGGATGTGCGTACGCAGAAGAAGACCACCAAGACCGAGGCGGCCAGTAAAGACCTCCAGACGGTCCAGAGCACGATCGTGCTGAACTACCGGCTTCAGGCCGACAAGGCCGGCGAAGTGTTCAGGACGGTAGGTGTAAGGTATGAGGATATAATCATCGACCCGATGGTGCAGGAGAGCTTCAAGGCTGAGGCGGCAAAGTACACGGCCGAAGAGTTGATCACCAAGCGGGAAAAGATCAAGACCGGTGTGAGAGAATTCCTCAAGGAACAGCTCGTCAGTCGGGGCATTATAATACAAGAGCTGTCCATTACGGATTTCGAGTTCTCCGCGGAATTCAACAAGGCGATCGAGGCAAAGCAGACCGCCGAGCAGAACGCGCTCAAGGCAAAGCGCGACCTCGATCGGATCAAGGTCGAGGCCAAACAAAAGATTGCCTCGGCCCGCGCAGAGGCCGAGTCGCTCCGGATCCAGCGCCAGGTGATCTCGCCCAACCTCCTCAAGCTGCGCGAGATTGAGGCGCAGATGAAGGCGATCGAGAAGTGGGACGGCAAAATGCCGAACGTCACCGGCGGCGCCGTTCCGTTCATCCAGGTGCAGTAGCCCTGGATGTGACGCAAGCGAGAAACGAGTCACCGCCCCGGGAAACCGGGGCGGTTTTTTGTGTGCCGAGCATGCTCGACATCTTGGAGGTGCAAGTCCTCTACGGACCCTGATGACGGAAACTGCTGGCCGAACCGCAAGGGCTGCCGCGGTTCGACGACGACTGTCGTACGCTGTCAACCACTTATCTCCCTAACCCATCTAACCTATTCCGTCACTAAATTTTCCAGCCATGTGATTAACGTTCAAATCTCATGTAACATTAATACTGTTCTCGGTACTCCTGAACCTTCATACGACTTAAGGACGTCTGTGTAACATAAGGATGAACGGTCCAGATTGACATGCAGGCTGATCCGGTATTATAGTTATACTATATATACCTTAGCGAGGCCCCGCTTCAGACCAATGAAATAAAACCGTAATTCCTAGACAGGATAACAGGATGGACTGGATAAGAAATCGTTGGCTTTCATCGGACTTTATCCTGTAATCCTGTCAAAAAGGTTTTGCTTTTCGTGAGGGAGGCCGACTCAAGAATTTGACTTAAAATTAAAGACCTTGGTCTGTAAAGTATTTAATCATTTCATTCCCCGATTCATTGAGAGGAGTGACAGAGATGCCGATACCAACAGAACCAATAGGCAGCATTCCCAGGCCACAAGCCCTTATCGAGGGTATCCGCGAACGTGCGGCGGGCCGCATATCACCGAAGGAACTTGATGCTCTGTATGATGCAGCGATCCGCGATACCATCGGGCTCTTTGAGAAGACAGGATCGCCCGTCATTACGGATGGGGAGCAGGCCAAGCCCAGTTTTGCGACCTATCCTGTCCACGGGCTTGAGAACATCGCGCCCGACGGCATTACGATCCCCTTTGCCGACGGGCATGCACGCCGGCTGCCCCGATTGACCGCCGGCCCGTTCCATTATAACGTCCACGCCGATCACTATCTGGAAACGGCAAAGAGATACGCCCATGTTCCGGTAAAGCAGGCAGTCATATCAGCCTCGATGTTAAGCCTGCTGTATCCGGAGAATACGATCGAAGGCTATTCCCGGGACGCGTTTCGAGAGGACCTCCTGCGCGAACATGAAGCAGACATTCGGAGGTGTCTGGCGAAGGGAGCGTATAACGTTCAGATCGACTTCACCGAGGGAAGGCTTGCAGTCAAACTCGACCCATCGAAGAAGTTGCTGACGAGTTTCATTGACATGAACAACCAGGTGCTAGAGCGGTTCTCAGGAGAGGAGATAAAGCGGATTGGCGTGCATACCTGTCCGGGCGGTGATCAGGACTCTACCCACAGCGCGGATGTTGACTACGCCGGACTTCTGCCCAGCCTGTTCGAACTCAAAGCCGGGAATTTCTACGTGCAGCTCGCCAGCGAGCAGGACCCCGCACGGGTCCTTCAGATCATCAAGGAGCACTCAAGACCGCATCAGAAGATATTCATCGGCGTGATTGATCCGATCAATCCCAGGGTGGAGACATCGGAAGAAGTGCGGGACCGGATCCTTGAAGCTGCGCAATACATTTCGCTGGAGCGATTAGGAACGACTGACGACTGCGGCTTCTCTCCCTTCAGCGATGACACGTCCACGGCCCGGGAAACGGCCTTTGCAAAAATTCGCGCACGGGTGGAAGGCACGGACCTTGCTGCTAAGGAGCTTGGCGTCTGAGATTTTTTAGCCATAGAGGACTTAGAGACATTCCGGTAATCTTTGCTGTGCGTGGATGCGCGGACGAAGAGGGACGCATCCGTGTCTAAGGAGACTTCAGATAGGTGTTTTTTTACCGGATAAGAATCCGCGTGTATCGGCTCTAATCTGCGGCCCGATATTCATTCTCTTTTATCGACGTGCCCTCTGAAAGTCATTTTTTCGTCTTCAAAAGTCGAATCCTGCCGAGAAATACACGCGGAAGCGGTCATCCTCGCCGACGCCGAAGTCGAGGCGGAAGGGGCCGACGAGCGTGTCGGCGTGTATACCGACGCCTCCTCCTCCCCGAAGATCGCGAAAGGTCATTGCATCCCTGCTGTTCCAGACGTTCGCAGCCTGGCCGGCAATGCTCAGGTACACGGCCTTGACCGCCTTGAACTGGTACTCTTTCATCTTCCACCGGTAGGAGAGTGAGAAGCCGAGGAGGTTCGTTCCCGTAAATTCCCGCCGCTCGTACCCGAAGAGCGGGAACCCCAGGAGATAATCAGCGCCGCCGATCCCGAATTCCTCGTGGTAGGGGATAGCGCCGCTGCCGAAACCGCCATTTGCTTCGAGTGCCACGGTGTGGCGCTTCCCCAGGGGAATCGAACTTTGGGCAAGAAGGCTCGTTTTTCTGAATGAGCGGTCCCCGCCGTAGGCAGGGGCCGCGGTTTCGTAGGAGCCCCGGAACAGGAGACCCCGGTGCGCGAAGGTGTTGCTGTCCCGCGTGTCGATGGTCATGAGGAGGGCCAGGCTCCCGATCTGGTCGGTGGTTTCACTCTGCGCGGGCCCGAGGCCTTCCCGGGTTCTGTCCGAGGTGTAGCGGTATCGCAAATACGTGTCCCCGAACTTGAATCCCTGATATCCGACGGCGAAATCGGCGCCGGTGCGTGAGACATCCTTTTCGCTTGTCTGTTTCTTGTTCGCGTGGATAGCGTAATCTCTCTGATAGTAAAAGGCCTGGAGCGTGTGGATGAAGTTGGCGCTGAGGAAGATGGGAGCATGATAGCCGAGGCGGATATCCGTATAGCTTCCGTATCTCGTGTTCAGATACAGCCTGATGTCCCGTCCCGTCCAGTTCTTCACCTGGATATCGGTGAGCCCGGTGAACGAGTCTTCGAGGTCATAGCGCATCCCGAGCCGGACCCTGCCGGTGGGTTTTTCTTTCACGTGAAAAGCGAGTTCCACGCCGCCGTCGGCGCCTTCCTGCATCTTGATGTTCAGTGACTCGTAATAGCCCAGTCCGTAGAAGTGACGGACGTCCCGTATGAGCGTGTTGAAGTTCAGGGGATCGCCGGGGCCCGTCCGTATTTCTCTCCTGAAGAGGGACGGTTTTGTCCTCTTCTGTCCCTCGAGGCGGACCGAAGTCACGGGGCCTTCATACAGGGTGATCCCGAGCGTTTTGTTGTCTTTCCCCATGCCGGCCCGTGCCACGCGGACGAGTCGGTACCCTTTTTCGCGGTAGCGGTCCACGATTGTGGTGAGGGCTGCCGAGAGTTCAGTAATGTTCAGCGTTTTTCCGACAACGGGACTAACAGCCGACCGAATCTCTTCCGTCGGGATCAGTTGGTTTCCCGTGATCTGTACGTCTCGCACGACCGGGTTCTCCACGACGGTAAGCACCATGGGGTAGCCTCCGCGGACCTTGACGAGGCCTGCCGTGATGTCGGAAAAATGACCGAGGTTGAATAGGGTAGCCATCGCAGCGTGAATATCGTCGCGGGTGGCTCGCAGGGAGCGGAGTGACGCGGCCATGGTTGTGCGTATGATCGCGTCAGTGACACGCGCATTCCCCTTGATCGTGAGGCCGGTGATGTGAAAGGGGGCCCCCGCGTTCTTTCGGAGAAATCGCCGGATTGCGGGCAGTGCGGCCCGGGCCGCCCGTTCTCCGGTAACGACAATTTCCTTTATTTTCGGAAAGTCAGAAAATGAGTACGCCGAAGTGTCCGGCAGGATGACGATGTCTGCGAGCGCCGCCTCTCTCCGCGCTCCCCGCTGTACCTGGAGCGTGATGGTCTGGCTCATGACGGAAAAAAGAGAGGTGAGGTTTTCTTTTGATATCGGTTTTGCCGAGGCGTCGACGGCGATCACGATGTCAGAACCCATGGCCTTCGCCACGCTCACCGGGAGGTTGTTCGCAATGCCGCCGTCCACCAGCAGCCGCCCCTTGAGCTTGACGGGCGCGAAGAGGATCGGAATGGCCGCGCTTGCGCGTATGGCGTCGTGCAGCATGCCCTCGCCGAGGACAACGGCATCTCCTGTTTCGATATCAGCGGCCACTGCCCTGAAGGGGATCCTGAGGCGGTCAAAGTCGAGTTTGGCCTGGAACGATGCCGCCAGGGTATGCTCCGTAAGAATGTTCGCGAATTTCTGGCCTGCCGTGAGGCCGGAGGGGATGATAAAGCGGCCGCCGCGGAAATAGAACTATAACAAGTGTCGGCTTCCCGCCTCTTTCTGCTCCTGCGTGAGAAAGGCCCGGGCAGGGGTGTCCCGGAAGACGTCGATCCATGCATTGTCGAGGATCAGCCCCTCGATGTCCTCCAGTGAATTCCCGGCGGCATACAGCCCGCCGACGAGGGCGCCCATGCTCGTGCCGGCAATAGCGGAGACCGGGATGCCTTCCTCTTCCAGCACCTTCAGGACACCGATGGCAGCCGCTGCTCGTGCGCCGCCGCCGGCGAGTGCCAGGCCGATCCGCAGACCTTTTCTCCCGTCAGGCTGGACGGCCGTGGTGAGGCCATGCCGGTTCTTCGCGTAGGTGGGTTTGAAACGGATCCGTTTCTGCCCGCAGTAAGCCTGCTCAGATAGGATGCCGCAGAGGAACATGGCCGCGGTAATGGTGTGGCCGAATATTCGGAGTAACGTTTTCATAGAAAAAAAATAAGATGAAGCGTAATTTCATTGAAACTTCGCTTGATCCGGCAATCCCGCTTTAGTCCCGCGATAAGCGGGTCCGGAGAGGCTCCACCATACTTGTTCGAGTATACCGCAGATGCTTCACTTTTCAAGGGATTTTTCCCCATCACGGCCGGCTGCCAGGCGGACAATATGCTTTGACATCATTCTGCATTTGCGCTAAGGTGATGTCCATGCACGTCCTCGGAATTGAAACGTCGACGAAAACAGGCAGCGTGGCGGTGGTGGCGGAAACAAGCCTCGTGGCGGAGTACACGCTGAACATCGAGATCACCCATTCGGAGCGGCTGATGGCGACGGTTGATCGGGTCCTCACTGACGCGGGGATCTCCCTTTCGACGATCGATGGTTTTGCCGTTGCCATCGGGCCGGGTTCGTTCACGGGGTTGCGCGTCGGCCTTTCCACGATCAAGGGCCTTTCCCTGGCGACGGGCAAACCCGTCGCCGCCGTGCCGACCCTCCGCGCCCTTGCGGGGAACCTTCCCTATGCCGCCTATCCCGTCTGCCCCCTCCTCGACGCTCGCAAGAACGAGGTCTATGCAGCCCTCTACCGCCAGGAAGAGAGGGGCCTTGTGCAAGTGATGGAGGAGCAAGCGATCCCCCTGGCGGGCCTGGCGCAGGCGATCGGGGAAAAGACCCTTTTTACCGGTGAGGCGTCCGGCCTCTACGGTGATGCCATCAGGGAATTGCTCGGCGACCGGGCGCTCTTTGCTCCCCGGGCTGCCCGTGTCCCCTCTGCAGCG
>DMKB01000021.1 GCA_003454665.1 Nitrospiraceae bacterium
AGGATCTCCTGCGCGAATATGAACATGACGTTACCATCGATCCGCTCACTGGCTTGTATAACCGCCGCTGGTTAGATCGCATGCTGACCCGGATGATGCACCGCTACGGAAGCGGCGGCCCCGGTCTGTCGCTGCTCATGATCGATATCGACCATTTCAAGAAGGTGAACGATTCCCACGGTCACCACGGGGGTGACGCCGTCCTTGCCGGGATAGCACGAGTGCTCAAAGAGGCGCTTCGGGAGACGGACCTCTTTGCCCGCTATGGAGGGGAGGAATTTGTGGTCATTGCCACGGCCACGGAAGCGCCGGGGGCCAGGACCCTTGCCGAGCGGCTTCGGAAGTGCGTTGAGGACGCTCACGTTGAGTACGACGGCAAGCGCATCAAGGTGACGGTGAGCATCGGTATCAGCACCTGGAAACCGTTGATCAAGGAAGACCATGAGGCATTGATCCGTCAGGCCGATGCGGCACTCTACCGGGCCAAGGACCAGGGCCGGAACCGGGTGGGCGCCTGAATTTATCCTTTACTATTTTGGGCCGATTGTATAAAATGCTCGTGACGTACCGCCTCGAGAACGACGGGAAGGCAAAAAGAAAATCCTTTGAAAGTAAGGTGTTACACGATTTCCGCGTGCGTGCGGGTTCGATATCCCGGCGACGAGGAAAGATTGTCCTCACTAATTTTGTTTGACATCTGTTGGGCCTGCGATGATGACCGGATTTGCCGGTGTGCGGTCTTTGCTCAACAGTTGCCCCCAATTCCGGAGTTAAGCAAGGAGATAATATGTCGCATCCCCACGCAGCCAAGGCGGACCCGGGCCATCCGAAGGGAGAGGAGAACAAAAAAAAGTATCTTCCGCGGCTGGTCGCCTGGGAAGTGACGCGCAGCTGTCTTTTGAATTGCGTTCACTGTCGCGCGGCAGCCCGATACGGGCCATACGAGGGTGAGCTTACCACCGAGGAGTGTTTCCGATTTCTTGACGATGTGAAGTCATTCAGTGACCCCATTATGATCCTGACGGGCGGCGAGCCGATGATGCGGTCTGACATTTACGATATCGCCCGATACGGCACGGACATCGGGCTCCGCATGGTCATGGCCCCCTGTGGTCTGCTGATCACCGAAGAACTCGCCCAGAAGATCAAGGATTCCGGCATCATGCGCGTCTCGCTCTCTATCGACGGCCTGACCGCCTTGAGCCACAACGCCTTTCGCCGGGTTGACGGGGCCTTCGAAGGGGTCATGAAGGCCATCGAGAACCTGAAGCTGGTGGGCATGGAATTCCAGGTCAATACGACGATAACCAAGCACAATGTGCACGAGCTGCCGCAGCTTCTGGAATTCGTCATCAAGCTCGGCGCCGTGGCCTATCATCCCTTTTTGCTCGTCCCGACGGGAAGGGGCAAGGAGCTTGCCGAACAGGAAATATCGCCTGAGGACTACGAAAAGACCCTCACCTGGTTCTATAAGCAGCGCGATACCGTGCCGATCCAGTTCAAACCGACCTGTGCCCCTCATTATTACCGGATCTTCCGGCAGGGAGAAAAGGAAAAGGGCAGGACCGTCACTCCGGAGACGCACGGACTTGACGCCATGACGAAGGGCTGCATGGGCGGCCAGAGTTTTGCTTTCGTGTCGCATATCGGAAAGGTCCAGATTTGCGGGTTCCTGGAAGAAGAGGCAGGAGACATCAAGAAAAATCTCTTTTCAACGATCTGGAATACGTCGCAGCTTTTCCAGGAAATGCGGGACCTCGACCACTACCACGGCAAGTGCGGCATCTGTGAGTATCGCGGCGTGTGCGGCGGGTGTCGCGCCAGGGCCTATGCAATATCGGGTGATTACCTTGCCGCAGAGCCCTTCTGTACCTATGAGCCGGTACGGGCACGGCGGAAAAAATAAGTGTGATGTCAGGTCAATGGATGACCATACTGTCGTCGGAAAGGAGCGCGCCGGGATATGTTCCTGCTTGAGCTTGTCATGCAGGGAGTGAGAGGATTTCGGGACCTGTCACGCCTCAGGTTTCAGCATGGCTTTAATCTGGTCATCGCCGGTAATGAGGCGGGCAAGACGGCATCGGTCGATACCGTGCAGCGCATGCTGTTTCCCGATGCGCAGGCAGAGGGCATGCGAACACTGGTGTCACGACAGACCCCGGACGCTTCGCGCGGAGCGCTGGTGCTGTCTTCGGACCAGGGCACCTACTACCGCGTTATCCAGGACCTTTCGAAAGGAGCGGTAAACCTTTCCGAATACAGCGCTGCCGCGAAAGAATTCAAGCTCATGCACCGGGATTGGAACAGTGCCGCGCAGTTCATGTCCGGACTGACGTCCGGCATGTCGGAGGCCGAGTATGCGGGCCTCTTCATCATGAAGCGTGAGCATGGCGAGTGCCGGACCATAGCGGCTGCGGAGATTGCGTCACCAGAGCCGGCGGCCCGTTACCACGATTCAGCTCCGTCCCCGCGGGGTGCTTCTCCGGCCCAGGAGGCGAGACTCGCGGAACTTCGTGATGCCCTCCGGAAGGCCGACCAGGCAGGGGATGCCGAATACCAGCTGGAGTCGGCAAAGATACGGCTCGATGAGATGGCAAAGAAACTGGATTCTTTGGAGGAACTGAACGGCCGGTATGCCGATATCGAAGCAAACGTAGGCGATCTCAAGGGGTGTGAGACGCTGCCGGAGAACCTGAACGAACTTCTGGACGCCCATGAGGAACGCCAGAAGGAGAAGATGGTCAAGTGCGACGAACTCCAGCGGGACATAGCATCGCTGAACATGCAGCGTGAAAGCCTGCCGAAAAAACCTCTTTTGCAAAACAAATTGTTCCTCGCCGGTGTGTTCCTGGGTATTGTTTCCTTTATCCTCGGCCTGTTCGTCCTGACGGAGGAGCAGGCGGACTGGTTTCCCATCGGTGTCCTCGTTGCTCTCGGACTGGCAGCCGGCGGATGGTACTCCAGCAGCCGCAAGAATGCCCAGAGGAGAATAATCAAGAAGGAAATCAAACAGTTTGAGGAAGACCTGAAGGAAGCGGAAAAGGGCTTTGAAGAGGGCGGCACGGCCATCATGGGCTATATGAAGTCCACGAGATCCTCAACCACGACGGAACTCAGGGACAAGGCGGACAACTACCGGTATTTTTCATCGACTCTTTTGCGGGATATAGCGAACCAGCGTCAACAGCTTCTTGAGGGCGTGACCGTCGAAGCGCTGCGTGAGGAGTATGAGAAGATGCAGCAGGAGGTCATTGAACTCGAAAAGGGCTCACAATCGGTATCTCAGTACACCGTCGATACCCTCAGCATTCAGCAGGAGATTGAGCGGATAGAGGGCGAGTCCGGCGGTGCCGCGGATTTCGGCTCCCTAGGCGGCGGTGTTGATTTTTCCGGCACGATGGACGGTCCGGGAACGCTCCCCAAGGCGCCGGCAGGGTCGTTTCTTCCTGAACTCGGCATCGCGAGCCGTGTCGGCGGGATAGAAATGGAAATACTCCTTCCGGCAGTCGAGGCAGCTGCGCAGCGGAATCTGAGCGCCGTTACGCAGGGAAAGTACGTGCGCGTGGATGCCGGGCATGACGGCGATCCCGTCGTTACCGACCGGGAGGACCGGCAGGTGGCATTTGCCGAGTTGAGCCACAGTACAAAAAAACTCCTCTACTTCTGCCTGCGGACAGGGCTCGTCGAGGCGCTTACGGGCAAACTGAGCGTACCGTTTATTCTCGATGACCCATTGGCCGATTTTGATTCCCCCCGGCAGCAGGAAGCGTGTCAGATTCTCCGTGCTCTCGGAGCAAAGACCCAGGTGATACTGTTTACGTCGAATCCCGCGCTCAGAACGGAAAGCGACACCTCGGCAACGGAGTTGAAATAGATGAAGGGAGTATTCATCACCCTTGAGGGCATCGAGGGATCGGGTAAGTCCACCCAGATATCGCTGCTCGCTGATTATGTTGCTGCCGCGGGAAGGAGCGTCACGCTCACGCGGGAACCGGGGGGAACACCCATCGGCGACGCGGTGAGGAAGATACTTCTGGACCCGGCGCATACAGCGCTTGCTCCCACGGCTGAACTGCTCCTGTACGCGGCGAGCAGGGCGCAGCACCTGAAAGAAGTCATCCTGCCCGCTCTTGAAGCCGGCAGGGTCGTGCTTTGTGACCGGTTCTCTGATGCGACCCTCGCCTACCAGGGATACGGGAGGGGCCTGGAGGTGGAGGTCATCCGAATGCTCGACAGGATCGCAACGGGGGGGATGCGGCCTGACCTGACCCTCCTGCTCGATATCGAAACAACGGAGGGGCTTTCCCGAGCGCGGGGCAGAAACGCCAGCAGCGGCCTTGGAGCGGAAGCCCGCTTTG
>DMKB01000064.1 GCA_003454665.1 Nitrospiraceae bacterium
CAGTCCCGGGAAGATCACCATCCATGGCGCGGAATTGATGTAGACGCGGTTGTTGCTGATCATCGACCCCCACGTCGGGGTGGGCGGCTGCACACCGAGACCGAGGAAGGAGAGCGCGGCTTCGAGGAGGATGAATCCGCCGACGCGAAGGCTGCCGGCTACCAGCAAGAGCGGAATGGCGTTCGGCAATATGTGCCTGAAAAGAATTCTCGCCGAGGAGGCCCCGATCGCCCGTGACGCCTCGATAAAGGTCTGCTCCTTCAGCGAGAGCGTGATACTCCGCACCAGTCTGGCGAATCCTGCCCACCCGACGAGCGTAATAGCGAGCATAGCCGACGTGAGCCCCGGCGGCATGACGGCGCTGATGCCGATAGCGAGGAGAAGGCTCGGGAAAGCAAGGAAGATGTCGAATATCTGGAGGAGCACGGCATCCACGGCCCCGCTGAAATACCCTGCGATCAGGCCGGCACAGATGCCGATGCACAGGGATAGTGCTGCCGCGGAGATGCCCACGGCGAGGGATATCTGTGCGCCCGTTACCATGCGCGCGAGAATGTCCCTTCCTTTGCTGTCCGTGCCGAGGAGATGGGCGCTGCTCGGGGGCTGCCTGAGATTGTCAAGATCTATCGCGCGGGGATTATACGGAACGAGGTGAGGTCCGATGAGCGCGGTCAGCACAAGGAACAGGAGCAGAAGAACGGCGATGAAGGCCGGTGTGTTACCCGTCAGTTCTTTGATCCAGGTATGTCGCACCATGGCCTATGGTGTAACACATTGGTGCCCTGAGGGCAAGGGAAATATCATTCCGACCTTCCTCCTGTCAGCGATCCTGGTTTTCTGATCTCCTGGTGTCTTACGGCTCCCGGGGCAAACGCCGGGAGAGGTAAAAAATGGCGCCTGGGGCATGGGCATAAAAGACAAAAATGCAGACTTCCTGCAAGGGAGGCGAAGGTCGGGCGTGCCATCGAGGAGCCACCGGATGGAACAGTTAGGCATATATGCAACCGGGCAACAATAACGTCTTGAAACATAAAGGATATCTGGACTATAGATTATATCAAGATATGGCTTGACAAAAATCTGCTTTCTGTTTATAGTTCGTCATTGTGCCTGCGTTGCAATCCTATTGTAATGTCAGGTTAATTCAGCATAGTACACGCACGACGACCAAACACGCTATCGTTCGAGAAGGATATAAAAACACTACCGTTAAAGGAGGATTCGAGGGATGAAGAAAGTAGTAATTGCTGCATCGGTTTTCTGTATGTCCGTTATGCTTGCCGGCAGCTCCTTCGGCGCCGCGAGCCACGCAAAGCGCGTCAAGGGTCCGCTCACGAGCGGCCCTGAAGTGACGAAGCAGTGTCTCAAGTGCCACAAGAAGCAGGCAAAGGAATTCATGAAGACCGTTCACTGGACGTGGGAAACCGTCCAGAACGTTCCGGGCCATAAGGGCGGGACGAAGATCGGCAAAAAAACGGCAATCAACAACTTCTGCATTGCCATCACGGCGAACTGGCCCCGGTGCACGAGCTGCCACGCGGGGTACGGTTGGAAAGACGCGTCCTTTGATTTCAAGGACGCCACGAAGGTAGACTGTCTTGTCTGTCACGACACGACGGGGAAATACAAGAAGCACCCCAAAAAAGCCGGGATGCCGAAGAAAAATGTTGATCTTCTGGCCGTAGCGCAGAATGTGGGCAAGCCGAACAGGAAGAACTGCGGTTCATGCCACTTCTTCGGCGGCGGCGGAGACCGCGTCAAGCACGGCGACCTGGACACGTCGCTCATCAAACCCAAGAAGTCCTACGACGTTCACATGGGTACGGACGGGGCGAACATGGTTTGCCAGGCATGCCACAAAACAACGGGCCATGACATCCCGGGACAGGCCATGTCCGTGTCCGTCGGCGAAGGACCGCGCGTCGAATGTACGACTTGTCACGGCGCCGCGCCGCACAGCAGCGCGATGCAGAACAAGCACGCGAAGACCGTTGCCTGCCAGACCTGTCATATTCCGACCTTTGCCAAGGATGATCCGACCAAGATATGGTGGGACTGGTCAAAAGCCGGCAACAAGAAGAGAAAGGTCAAAGAAGACGAGTACGGCATGGATGACTACAGTAAAAAGAAGGGTGAATTCAAGTGGCAGGCAAAGATCGTACCGACCTATGCCTGGTACAATGGAATGTCGGAGCGGTATATTGTCGGCGACAAGATCAATCCGAAGAAGATTGTCGCGCTGACGAATCCCCTGGGCGACATCAAAGACAAGAAGGCAAAGATCTACCCCTTCAAGGTTATGCGCGGCAAGCAGCCTTATGATGCCAAGAACAAATACCTCATCGTTCCGCACGTGTTCGGCGGCTACTGGAAGCACTTTAACTGGGACAAGGCCTTTACGGACGGTATGAAGGCGGCCGGTCTGAAATACAGTGGGAAGTACGGCTTCGTGGAGTCCAAGATGTACTGGAGGACGAACCACATGGTCGTGCCGGCAAACAAGGCCCTCAAATGCAATGACTGCCACGGCAAAAAAGGACGTCTCGACTGGAAGGCCCTCGGGTACAAGGGCGACCCCCGGAAAGTCGGCGGCAGAAAGATCTAGTCGATCCTGAACAGAGAGCATCGCTCAGAGAGGGAAGGTGAAGTCACCTTCCCTCTTTTTTTATTGCCGTAGCGAGATGATCGGATTGGCACTCTTTGCAAAGATGAAGTCAGTCGTTCGGCGGTTCAAAACGGACGCGGGGATCGAGAAAACGATAGGAAAGATCAACAAGCAGGTTTACGGTAACAAACACGACGGCACCGAAGAGCACCACGCCCATGATGACGGGGTAGTCCCTTTTTAAAATGCCGTCAAGGGCATACCGGCCTATTCCGTCCCAACCGAAAATGGTTTCGGTGAGCACCGCGCCGTTCAGGTACGAGCCGAGATCCAGCCCGATGAGTGTTATCACGGGGATGAGCGAATTCTTGAGAGCATGCTTGAGCACAACGGAGGCCTCTGAAAGACCCTTGGCCCGTGCCGTCGCGACATAGGGCTGCGAGAGCGTTTCGAGCATGGAGGAGCGCGTAATGCGCGCGATGTAGGCAAGGGAGAACATGCCGAGCGTCACGGCAGGCAGGATAAGGTAGGCGGGATCGCCGTTTCCCATGCCCGACGGCGGGAGCCACCTGAGGTAGAGTGCAAAGATCAGCATGAGCGCGAGGCCGAGCCAGAAGACCGGCACCGAGATGCCGCCCACGGAGATCAGGGTGACCAACCGGTCCCAGAACGTTCCCTTCTTCACCGCCGCGAAGACACCGAGGCTCATGCCGATGAGAGAGGCGAAGACCATTGCTGCAAGGGCGAGATACAGGGTATTCGGAAATTTCTGGAGGAGATCGTCCGTGATCGCGCGGTTCGTATATAACGAGCGGCCCATTTCACCCGTCGCCAGCAGTTTGAGGTAGCCGAGATACTGGAGCGGGAGCGGCCGGTCCTGGCCGAGCTGAGCCCGTATCCGCGCGATGGTCTCAGGAGTTGCCCGGTCTCCCACCATGCTGACGACGGGATCGCCGGGAAGCGCCTGCATCAAAATGAACGTAATGAGCGTTACCCCAAAGAGGGTGGGGAAGAAGAGCAGGACACGTTTTAAGATATAATGGCGCATTATGGTTGGGAAGAATCTTACACAATCCTCCGCAAAACTGCAACCCGGAAAGAGATCACCCCTTTTTTGCCACATACACAGCGTGCCGCAAACCGCCCCGTCCCGGCCGCCGAATAGTGACGGAAAATCCTGCGGCAGTCAGGCGCTTCGGGAACGCCCGGTCAACGTGCTCTCCCCAGACCGCGAAAGCGCCGCCGCTTGCCAGAGCGTCTGCAGTTCGGTTCAGCGCGCGTTGCCCGTAGACCGGGTCATGCCGGGCATCCGTCGTCGCATGGGGGCCCTCGAAGAGGTCGATGATAATCGCGTCGAAGCGGTTCCCGCCGGCCTGCGCGGCCTTTGTAATCACGACGGCAACATCGTCGATCACGACGGTTACGCGGGGGTCTTCCACGGCATGCCGGGTAAGGCCGGCAGCGGGGCCCCGGCACCACCGGACCACAGCTGGATTGATTTCAGCAACGATGACCTGCGCCGCTTCCGGCAACGAGTCGAGTGCCGCACGCAACGAGAATCCGAGGCCCATGCCGCCGATCAACACCCGCGGCCTGTCGCGTCCTGCCACCAGCAGGCAGGCAAGCTTACCGAGGGCGATCTCGGAACGGCTCGAGCTGCTGTTCATGAGCACGCGCCCGTTGATCATGACCAAAAAATCCTTCTCGCCCCGCTGCCGCAGTTCGAGAAGGCCCTCGGGGGTATCAACGGTGTCGATTGTCTGCCATGGCTGCGCCATTCAAGGTCACCTCTTGTCCTGGTTCCCGCCCGGAGCACTCTGGCATCATATGTGCCCATCGTGGGAGCGTAGTACGCCGCAGTCCCGCTGCAAGCGGGACCGGAGGGGCTCCTTCGCAGGATTTATACCACGTTTGATGGGCACGGTAAACGCTCTTCTGTACCCATGACCTGAATTAAGATAGAGCTTTTCTGTCCATCAAGGTGTATAATATCAAGTTCCAGAGAAGTAACGATTCCGACCCACTCCGAATCCGCCATCTCTTTTGAGCGATTTCTCAGGACAAAGGCGATAACCCTATTAGCGAGTAGTAACGAGGAGGAACTATGCTGGAAAAGTATGTGGCCGGTGAAAACGTTGCGTCCTATTGTACCAAGTGTAAACTGAACCTTGATCATACGATTGTCGCCATGGATGGTGAGACGATCGTCAAGGTAACATGCAAAACCTGCGGAAGCAAGCACAAATTCAAAGATCCGGCCGAGGCACCGAAAAGCCGGTCGCCGAGAGCGAAAAGCGGCAACGGAACAAAAATGTCGGCGGAAAGCCTCTGGGAAGCCGGTTTGGCGGAGGCAAAAGGGAAGGCGCGTACGTACGACATGGCTGCGAAATACCGCATCGGTGACATCGTCATGCACGACAGGTTCGGCAAGGGTGTCGTCCGGAAGCTTTATATGAACAAGTGCGATATGCTGTTCAAGGACAAGGAGCGCCTGATGGCCTCGTCCAATTAATACCAAGGTGCCAGAAAGTAAAGCACCAAATCTCAAGCGTCAAATTACAAATAATTTTCAATCAGCAAAATTCAAATGCTCGAAACGGCCGGAATTATGAATTTGCAATTTGGAATTCATTTGGGATTTGTTATTTGGAGCCTGTAATTTATCACACTTCATGCCTTAGAGCCTGAGAAGCAACAATAGCTTATGGAGCGTTTGAAGAAAGAAGGAACTCGTGAGTTTTACCTCATTCAATCTCGATCAGAAAATCGCGGCCGGCGTCAAGGCCCTCGGCTTTCACACCCCGACCCCTATCCAGCGTCAGGCCATCCCGCCGGTCCTGCAGGGACAGGACGTCATGGGCCTTGCCCAGACGGGAACAGGGAAAACAGCGGCCTTTGTGCTGCCGATCCTGGAGCGCCTGCTGAAGGGCCCTCGCGGGCGTATCCGCGCCCTCGTTATTGCGCCGACGCGCGAGCTGGCAGAGCAGATCCACACCTCGATCGGAGAGCTCGGCTCCCGGACGCGCATCAGGAGCATCACGGTCTACGGCGGTGTAGGCGTGAACCCGCAGATACAGAAGCTGCGCGCCGGCGTTGAGATCGTTGTCGCCTGTCCCGGTCGTCTGCTCGATCATATCAACCAGGGCACGATCAACTTGTCCCTTGTGGAGGTGCTCGTCCTCGATGAAGCAGACCGGATGTTCGACATGGGGTTCCTGCCCGACATTCGGAAGATCATCAGGCACGTACCGTCAAAGCGTCAAACGCTGCTCTTCTCGGCCACTATGCCCGATGATATACGGAGGCTGGCCCACGAGGTCCTCCGCGCCCCGGTCACCGTGCAGGTCAATCCGTCGGCACCGGCTAGCACCGTTGCCCATGCGCTCTTTCCCGTCGAACAGCACCTCAAGACCGGGCTCCTCCTCGAACTGCTGCGCCATAGCGATACGGAGTCGGTTTTGATCTTTACGCGTACGAAGCACCGCGCCAAGCGCGTGGGGCAGCAGCTGGAGAAGGCCGGCTACCGGGCCGCATCGCTCCAGGGGAACCTGTCGCAGAACAAGCGCCAGGCAGCGCTCGACGGATTCCGCGACGGCTCATTCCAGATCCTCGTTGCCACGGACATCGCGGCCCGTGGAATCGATGTCTCCTTGATATCACACGTCATCAACTACGACATTCCCGACACCGCCGACGCCTACACCCACCGGATCGGCCGCACCGGCCGGGCTGCGAAGACGGGCGACGCCTTTACCTTCGTCACCCGCGAGGACGAGGCCATGGTCCGCAGCATCGAGCGCGTGCTCGGCGAAAGGGTGGAGCGCCGCAAGCTGAAGGATTTCGATTATACCAAGTCCGCCCCTTCGCGCGATACGGAGTTTGCTCGACCGCCGCGCCAGCCCCAGGGCCGCCGGGGGCAGAAAAAAACAGCTTCGGCCGGGACGCATTCCACGACAGGCGCGAAGCAGAAGTCGCAGCCGACGAACGGGGCCGGTCATCGCGGTCATACCACTCAGCATCCCTCCGGTTCGCGGACACCCCGGGGTCGTGGACACAAGCCCCGCGTCAGCCGCTGAGCCGGATCTCTTGTTTCCCCATACATACGATCGTTCACTACAGAGTTCATCCCGCGAAGCGGGACAGGCCCGAACACAGAAAAAGCGAAATGCCGCTCTGTCGGGCCACGGATTCAGCCCGCGGGTATCTACCCGGGTTTCAACAATATTGTTGCACCGTATCAAACTAAGAGTCCAGGAGAATCATGACAATAAAGACGAAACAGAAAAAGCTGACCGTGCTGCATGTGGCAACCCTGAATCAGCCGATCAGGCCGGACCTTGGCTATGGTCCCATAGAAACGATCATTCACAATAACGATAAAGGACTCCATGCTGCAGGCCACCGGTCCATCGTTGCCTGTTCAGGCGATTCCCAGGTCGCCGGGGAACAGTACGTGACGGTTGATCACAGCATCGGTGACTATTGGAGCGACAACACCCTGGAGCGGCGTAGAACCATGAATACGCACCTTTCACGGGCATTGCGCAGGGCAATGAGGGGCGACATTGACGTCATACACACCCATGATGCAAAAGCCGTTGAATTCATGTATGACGAGGCA
This sequence comes from Nitrospiraceae bacterium, assembly GCA_003454665.1. Classification (GTDB taxonomy): domain Bacteria; phylum Nitrospirota; class UBA9217; order UBA9217; family UBA9217; genus UBA9217. Next base: position 7,227 of record DMKB01000064.1, read on the forward strand.
TTCAGCATGCAGATACCGATTGTGATGACCCTTCACGTGTCCGCCAAAGACAGCCTGTTGGAAGGAGCTTACCAGCGCTGGTGTAATCCTCTGGTGTCTCCCCTGGTGTATTGCGCTTCGATAAGCGAATATCAAAAAAGGCAGTATCATGACTTGCTGAACACCTCGAATGTTGTCTACCACGGAATTGACGTTGAAGAATATCCGCTCAAAGAGGGGCCGGACAAAGGAAGCTATTTATTCACTATCGGCAGGGTGACTCGTGACAAGGGACAGGACAAGGCCATAGAACTGGCGAAAAAAACCGGTTCTAAACTTATCATTGCCGGCTGTGTCCAGAACAAACCCGCAGACATGGAGTATTTTGCAAGCCTGGAGCGTTCCCTGGACCTGGCCGTCGAAGTCGGCAGTGAGCCGGTTGATGATGACTATTATGGGAGGGTAATAAAGCCGCTGATAGACAGCGATAAACAGATTATCTACATAGGAGAGATCAACAGCGAGCAGAAAAAACAGTGGTACCGGCATGCCCGGGCCACGGTGTTCCCGATACAATGGGGTGAGCCATTCGGACTTGTCCTGGTCGAGTCAATGGCATGCGGCACGCCGGTTATTGCGTTCAATAAAGGCGCCGTCCCGGAAATACTAGTGGACGGGAAAACAGGGTTCGTGGTAGATTCCCTGCATGCTATGGTCGCGGCAGCCGGCCGCATCGACAGTATCGATCCCGGCGAATGCCGGAGACACGTACAGGACCACTTCTCCATAACAACGATGGCCCATAACTATTCAGCGTTGTATCGACAGATAGTCGACGATCGGAGAACAGCGTACAGCAAAAGCAGGAGGTCAGCAGACGTTCTTTCAGCACCTCTCCTCCAGGAAAGGATGGCCACATAAGAGACCATGCCCAAAGACATTCCGGTAAGCAACGGCAATCTTCTTTTTAACTTTGATTCGGATTATCAGATTCGGGACGTCTATTTCCCCCTCATCGGCCAGGAGAACCATTCAAAAGGGGCCCCCTTCCGGTTCGGCGTCTGGGTGGATGGACAATGCTCCTGGATGGGGTCCGAATGGGAAAAGGACCTGCGGTATCATGATAGCAGCCTCGTTACCGATGTTTTTCTGAAAAACGATTCCCTTGGCCTGGAACTGCGCTGCCATGACGTGGTAGATGTTGACTTGAACGTCTATATAAAAAAGATCGAAGTGAAGGATCTGAAGGGGAAGGAGCGTCAGGTAAGGCTCTTTTTCAGCCATGACTTTCATCTGTACGGCAATGATATCGGAGACACGGCTTATTTTGATCCACGGACACGGTCCATCATCCACTACAAGGCCAATCGGTATTTTCTCATTAATTGTTGCGAGCCCGAGACCTGCGGCGTACAGCACTACGCCTGCGGCGACAAGGATGCGCCGGGGAGGGAAGGAACCTGGAAAGACGCCGAAGACGGAGAACTGAGCGGGCATCAGATTTCCTGGGGCTCTACCGACTCTACCATAGGAATATGGCTGCACCTGCCTTCCGGAGGGAACGCGAGCGCTTTTTACTGGGTGGCAGCAGGCACGCATTACCACGAGGTGGCCCAACTCAACCATGCCGTGCTCGAGAAGACGCCGACAGAGCTGATCAAAAGGACGTCGAATTACTGGGGAGCGTGGGCCAATAAAACAGAGAGATCCTTTGCAGACTTGCCAACGTCTGTTGCTGACATTTTCAACCGCAGCCTTCTCGTTTTGCGAACCCAGATCGACAACCGGGGAGCGATCATAGCGGCAAATGACTCGGACATCGTCCGTTTTGGAAGAGATACCTATTCTTATATGTGGGGCCGCGACGGGGCTTTCGTTGCCGCTGCATTGGCAAAGGCCGGTTACACGCATGTGTGCATGAAATTTTTCGACTTTTGTACGCGGGTACTTTCAGAGGAAGGATATCTTTACCAGCACTACAATCCTGATGGATCACTGGCCAGCAACTGGCACCCCTGGGTGGTGGATGGCAAGACGGTGCTCCCCATACAGGAGGACTCGACCGCCTTGATTCTCTGGGCGCTCTGGATACACTATGAGTGTTCGAAAGACATAGAATTCATCAGGCCGCTCTATGATAAACTTATTAAAAAGTCGGCCGATTTTTTAGTGGCTCACCGCGATCCGGAGACGAAGCTGCCCATCCCCTGCTATGATCTCTGGGAAGAGCGTTTCGGCGTGCATGCTTTTACGGTCGCAGCAGTCATTGCCGGCCTCAGGGCGGCGTCGAATTTTGCGCGGCTCTTTCAAGATGCACCTCTGGCGGAGCACTATGACAACGTGGCCGAAGAGATGAAGGACGGACTTACCCGGCATCTGTATCATGCCGGCCTGAAGCGGTACGCCCGTTCCGGTTACCGAAAAGGGAAGGGTTACGGACTCGATGAAGTGATCGATGTCAG
>DMKB01000264.1 GCA_003454665.1 Nitrospiraceae bacterium
ACGAGGCACTCGCTGTCTCCCAGGAGATACTGGACGTCGCCCCTCAGGATACCGACGCCGTGCTCCAAAGCGCCTACATCTATTCGTTGCAGAACAAGGCGGCGGAGGCGGTCCCGTTCCTGAAGAAAGCGCTGAAATCCCAGCCGGGGAAACCCGATCTCTATTTGTATCTTGCCGGGGCATACATACAGCTTGAGAAGTACAAAAAGGCCATCGACGTTCTGGAGGAGGGCATTCAAAAGGCCCCGGACCGGGATGATCTGTTTTTTAATCTTGCCGTCGCCCACGAACATCTGGGGAACAGGGCGGAAATGATCGAAGCGCTCAAAAAGACGCTCGCACTGAATGCCAAGAATGCAGACGCCCTGAATTACCTCGGCTACACCTATGCGGAAAAGGGCGAGCATCTCGATGAGGCCATTCGGCTCATCAAGAAAGCGCTGGCCATCAAACCCCGGAATGGCTATATACTCGACAGCCTCGCCTGGGCGTACTATCAAAAAGGAATGCTGCGAAAAGCGCTTTCCATCATGAAGAAAGCGGTCAAGCAGGTCCCAGACGATCCCGTGATGCGCGAACACTATGGCGACATTTACTACAAGCTGTCGAACAAGAACAAAGCAAAGAGCCAGTGGCTGAAATCACTCGCCCTTGAGCAAAAAAATGATGCCTTGCGCAAGCGCTTTCAGGATGCCGGCTTCGGCGATCCCGATAGTCTGCTCAAAGACGCGAAGCAGAGGAAGAAAAAGCCGAAATGAAACCCTTCCTGTCGGCCCTCCTCGCGGCCGCTCTTTTCCTCCCGGCATGTTTCCCCAGGAAGCCGGCAATAACCCTCCCCGAGGTCCCTGCCGAAACCATGGTCCGGGCGCTGGAGTACCGTCGGCAGTCTTTTACCACCCTTTCCGCTCTGGCGAGCGTTCAGGTCGCCAGAAAGGGGCGCAGGCGGGCCTTCGATACGGTCGGTATTCTTCTCGAATCCCAGAAGCAATTCAGGATAGAAGCCTTCAGCCCCCTCGGCCAGCCCCTCGTCACCCTGGCCTGGAACGGCAGAGAGCTCCAGCTCAAGATGGCCGGAGACGACAAGATTCAGACGCCTGGCCCGGCCGGCCTCGAACGACTGCTCGGCCTGCGCATGGAGATGCACGTCCTTTCCGCACTCCTTTCGGGGAATATCCCTGAAGGGTCCGACACCTCCGCTGCCAGGGCATTCTGCAGACAGGACAGTACCTGTGTCGTGGAGCTGGGCCGGGGAGCGTCCCTGTCCCGCGTGTGGGGCGTCTTCTCGCCGCGCGAGTCATCGGGGCGCTTTACGATGACGGCCTATGAAGAATATCAAGGTGAACGGCTGCTCTTCCGGGCTCAATACGGCCCCATGGAGAGCATTCGGGGATACCTCTTTCCAATGAACATCACCATTGAAAGTCCTGGAAGAAGCGTGAAACTCGCTGTCGAATACAGTGATGTCGAGCTCAACGGTCCTCTCGAGAGCGGGAGATTCACCCTTTCGGGGCGGAAGGGTCCTGCTCCATGAGCGAGCTGACGATCTCCTCACCGGCAAAGATCAACGTCTGCCTTTCCGTACTGAGCAGGAGGCCTGACGGCTACCATGAAGTCGAGATGTTGATGCAGATGGTCGGCTTGTACGATGAGGTCCGTGTCGCTCTGCGCGGCACGAGGGGCATCTCGGTGACCTGTGACAACAGCGCTGTCCCCGTGGGCGAGGCCAACATCGCATACCGCGCAGCTGAGGCGATACAGTCGCTCTCCGGCAGTGATGCCGGCCTCAGTATTGCGATCACCAAGCGGATTCCCGTGGCCGGGGGACTCGGCGGCGGGAGCGGCAATGCGGCTGCGGTGCTTGTTGCCTGCAACAAACTGCTCAAAACAGCTTTCACCCGGGTGCGCCTTGCTGAAATAGGCGCTGGATTGGGAATGGATGTCCCCTTTTTCCTCCACGGACCCACGGCGCTGGCCCAGGGTCGGGGAGAGCGGCTCACGGATCTGCCTCCCCCGGACCGGTTTTGGGTCTTGCTCGTAAATCCGGGGTTTGAAGCCTCAACGGCATGGGTGTATAAGAACCTAACTTTGGGGTTGACAAACAGGGGTGACTGTAATAAAATTCAACGACTTACGGTCGGTAACGCCAAAGAGGTTCTCCATAACGACCTCGAGGCCGTAACGTCAGCCGAGTACCCTGTAATCGGCCGGTGCAAGAAAGCGCTCCAATCCGTCAATGCCCGGGGGGTCCTGATGAGCGGCAGCGGGCCCACTGTTTTCGGCATATTTGAGACCGAGGACTCCTGTCGGACAGCGGCGGACACGCTTTCGTCAGAAGGATGGCAGCTCTATCCGGCGGTGACCTTGACCGAATCACCGCTTGCGCAGTTTATAGAGTCATAGTCACGACTAGGGGGCGCGGTTCCGCAATTGACCGGCATGAGGGGGAGTAGGAATGGAAATTACCGAGGTTCGAGTATTTCCGGTCAGCAACGAGGAAAGGCTGAAGGCCTATGCTACGATAACGATTGACAACGTATTTCTTGTCAGGGACCTCCGCGTCATCAACGGAAACAGCGGATTGTTTGTGGCCATGCCGAGCCGGAAGATGAAAGACGGCACGTTCAAGGATATTGCCCATCCACTCAACAGCGAGACGAGACAGATGATCGAGAGCAAGGTCCTCGCCGAGTACGAGCAAGAACTGGCACATCCCGCAAAAGGGGCTGAAGCCCCGCCTGTTGCCCCGCCCGCGAGTACCGAGGGTGGAGAGCAGCAGTAACGCGTTCTGCAGTCCTACCGCTTCTGAACATGCACTGCGCAAGAGGATAGGCCTCGCCTATCCTCTTCATACGTTCGCAGCCCGATCGGGGGTCGTCCAATGGTAGGACAGAGGCCTTTGAAGCCTTTAATCGGGGTTCGAATCCCTGCCCCCGAACCAGATCACATGAATTAAGAGGTCGAAATGGTTAAGCTGAGAGGCCAGGAACTGAAAGTATTCACCGGGAACGGGAACCCCGCGCTTGCACGGGAAATTGCGGAAACACTTGAGATCACCGTCGGCAATGCCGTCGTCACGAGATTCAGTGACGGGGAAATCAACGTTCAGATAATGGACAACGTCCGGGGCATGGATGTCTTCGTCGTCCAGCCGACGTCAAAGCCCGTGAACCAGAACCTTATGGAACTGCTCATCATGATCGACGCGCTCAGACGGGCCTCCGCGTCGAGGATTACCGCCGTGCTTCCCTATTATGGGTACGGCCGACAGGACCGGAAAGCGCAGCCGCGCGTACCCATCACGGCCAAGCTGGTCGCCGATCTGATCACCACGACGGGGGCGGACCGGGTACTTACCGTGGACCTCCATGCCGGACAGATCCAGGGCTTCTTTAACATCCCCGTGGACAATCTGTTCGCCGCATCAGTTCTGCTGGAGTATGTCAGGGGGAAACACTATAACAACCTCGCCGTCGTATCTCCCGACGCCGGAGGCGTGGAACGCGCCCGGGCCTTTGCCAAAAGACTCGGCGCCTCGCTTGCGATTATCGACAAACGGCGGGACAAGCCGAACGAGGCCAAGGTCATGAACATTATCGGTGATGTCGACGGCCATGATTGCCTGATCCTCGACGACATGGTGGACACTGCCGGCACCTTGACCGAAGGGGTGTCCGCGCTCAAGGCGAACGGGGCCGGCACGATCGCCGCCGCCTGCACCCACGCGGTCCTGTCCGGCCCGGCAATAGATCGAATAAACGAGTCCGCGCTCAGCGAAGTGATCGTCACGAATACCATTGCCATGGACAGCAAACAGAAGGAATGCGCAAAGCTCACTGTTCTTTCCGTGGCGTCGCTCCTTGCCGAGTCGATCAAGCGTATTCATGAAGAGAGTTCTCTGAGCTCGCTGTTCGTATAACGAAATCCGGAACCACTGATTCTCACAGATGAGCACGGAAAAATAGACGTTACCTTGATTTTGTATTGGAGGAGAAATGGAAAAAATAGAATTGACTGCTCAGGTCCGGGACAAGGCGGGCAAAGGGATCGCCCGTGGACTGCGGCGGGACGCGAAAATACCGGCGGTCCTCTACAGCCATGGGAATTCCATGCCGCTCGCCATGGGGCATAAGGATATCACGAAGGTGCTGAATACCGAAGGGGGGGAGCACGCGCTCATCACCCTGAGGCTCGAAGGGGCGAAGGACGCTGCCGAGCGCCTGGCCCTGATCAAGGACTACCAGGTAGACCCGATAAACGGTTCTCCCATTCATGTGGACCTCATGGAGGTCGCCCTGAATGAAGAAGTGCGGGTATCCGTGTCCGTGCATATTACCGGCTCGTCTCTCGGCGTTAAGGAAGGGGGCATCCTGCAGCACGGCGTGCGCGAGCTGGAAGTGGAGTGCCTGCCGA
>DMKB01000176.1 GCA_003454665.1 Nitrospiraceae bacterium
CCTGTCCGACTTCAAGCTGGCTCGTCTTCAGCTTATTGATCTGGCGGATCGTGTCGGCGTCGGTATGGAATTTCTTGGCAATCACCCAGAGGCTGTCACCTCTCTGCACCTTGTACTTCCCGCCGGGAAGAAGCGTGTAGCTCCCCCGTGCCGCCGCGGTACGCCTGACACCTCTGCTCCGAAGGGGAATCTTCAACCGCTGTCCCGCCCGGATAAAGTGCCTTCGTCTGATGTTGTTCGCCCGGGCAATTCTTCCAACGGACGTGCGGTACTTCATCGCGATGAGCGACAGGCTCTCACCCCTTCTTACCCGGTGGTACACATACTTCCGTTTTGGCGGGGTCCATTTTGGAATGGAATCAAGATTAGCGAGCAGCAGTTCTCCTGCACCGGGGGGCACCTTGAGCGCATAGGGCGTGGGCGGCGTGGCATGGCGTCGCAACTCCGGGTTCTGTGCCGTCAGGAGTTCGTAGGTCACATCGAGCTGCTCAGCCACCGTCTTCAGGTGGACCGGCTTTTCTATCGTCACGACTTCGTAGTGGAGCGGACCGTCCAGCTCTTCCAGATGGAACCCGTAGGCAACGGGATCCTTCAGAATGAAGAGGGTAGCCAGAAACCGGGGATAGTAGCGGGCCGTTTCCCAGGGCAGCCGTTCATAGAGGTCCCAGAAGTTATCGAGATAATTGATCTTTTGACTGCGGATGACGCGCAGAACCTTCCCTTCGCCGCAATTATAGGCAGCGAGTACCGTCGCCCAGTCGCCGAATATGTGGTGAAGTTCCTTGAGGTAGGCTACCGCGGCGTCCGTTGACTTGGTCGGGTCCAGACGCTCGTCGATCCATGTGGTTCTCTTGAGGCCGAATTTATAGCCCGTGGAAGGGATGAACTGCCAGAGTCCCAGTGCGCGGGCGCGGGAAAAGGCGTTTACCTTGAATCCGCTCTCGATGAGCGGAAGCCACGAAAGTTCCTGCGGCAGGCCGGCCTTTCTCAGTGCCGTGAGCATCTCGCTGCGGTATCGTCCGGAGCGCCGGTACGACTCGATAAAAAAATCGCGTTCCGTCGTCTGGAACCGCTTGAGTTCCTTCAAAACATGCTGGTTCATGGTCATGGGAATCGCGTTGTGGTTCCCGTTGACGGCGGTGTAACGCGAGGCATAGATCTCGAGGATCCGCCTCGAAATCATGAACCGGAGATCATCTTTCTGCTGGATCAGCTTCGAGCTGTTGCCGGGATTGACCTGCAGGATGAGGGTATAGGCCTGGTCGAGGGCTTCGATGGATTTTTCGATCTCCCCTTCCGCCCAGAACTCCTGAGACGTTTCGCTGTACTCAAGGGCGGTATCGAGGATATTCTGCGCTTCTCCGTCGATCTCCTCGTCAGCAGCGGCACGATCGGATCTCGGACTATCATAACGATAGTTGTTCGTCTTTGATGGTGAAGCGGTGTTCGTGTTGAGAGAGGTAGAGCGGGAAAGGGAGCACCCAAACGTGAGAAGCAGCAACAGGACGGCGGCATATCGAAAAGCGGGAATATTCATGCGCATTTAGTCGTAATTATAAACGCTAAATCGAATAAATGCAAATAAAATGTGAATCTTCGCGAATTAAAGTGGAAGGAAAAGACGGATACCGTCTCGCTCACCACCGTCTGTTATGGACCTCAGCGGGTCAGCACCGAGCAGGCCCTGGAGTTTTATTGCTCCTCGTTTTTCCCGTGGACCATCTTCATCCGTCGCCCGGCCTGACCCGCGAGCTCCGTGTTATGCGTCACGAGAATGAAGGTCACCCCCTGTGCTTTATTCATGTCACTGAAAAACCGCATCATGTCCGCCTCGGTCTCCTCGTCGAGGTCCCCTGTCGGTTCGTCGGCAAGAATGAGCTCCGGGTCGTTCATGAAGGCACGGGCGATGGCCACGCGCCGCTGCTGGCCTCCGGAAAGCTGCGACGGGTATGCATTGATCCGGTCTCCCAAACCGACCATGTTCAGCAGCTCGACGGCCCGCTCTTCGTGCAGTTTGCCATCAGCGTCCTTCCGGGAGGGTTTGAACAACACGGGCAGGAGGAGGTTCTCTTTTGCCGTCAGCACGGAGAGAAGACTGGCGAACTGAAACATGAACCCGATCTTTTCGGAACGGTACTCCGAGAGGCCGTCGCTGTTCAGCCCGTAAATATCCCGGCCTTCGAACCGTACCGATCCCGAGGATGGTTTTGCGATCCCGCCGAGTATCGAGAGAAGCGTCGTTTTGCCGGACCCGGAATGGCCGACCAGGGAGACGAATTCGCCCTTTTCTATCGCGATCGACACCTTGTCCACGGCAATGATTTGTTCACCGCCGATCGCATATATCATCGATACCTCGTCGGTCTGTAGTTGTGCCACGGTCAACGCTCCTTTATCGCCGTCAGGGGCTCCATTTTCTTTATCCGCCGGATCGGCACGAGAGCGCCGATGATGCAGATGCCCGTCCCCGCGACAAAACCGATGACGGCGACGGCAAGGCGTTCGACGGCGCGCAGGTCTGAGGAAATATTTTTCAGAATCGTAAAGCTCTTGGCCAGCAGCACTGACAGGCCGGTACCGAACACAATGCCCGCCGTGCTCCCCACGGCCCCGATGAGCAGGACTTCGATAAAAAACAGGCCCATGACATGCGATTCTTTCGCCCCGACGGCGCGCATGATTCCGACTTCCTGGGACCGCTCATTCGCAACGGCGGAGAAGACCGTCCATGCCAGAAAAATGGAGAGGATCGAGGCAAGGGCGATGGTCATGGAAAATATTCCGCTGATGTCCCGGAGCGTGTTGATGATGCTCCTGCCGATGTCCTTGCCAGTAACGGCGTCCACTTCTATGATCGAGTCTTCGATGGCATTCGCCACCTTCCGGTGACTGAACCCCTCCTTGATTTTGGCAAAGATGATCGACACCTGCCCCGGCTTGATCGGCAGATCGCTGTTCTTCACTATGTCGCTGATATTATCATCGCTGATAAATACGGCATTATCCAGTCCCGTACCCGTTTTGTCAAGGACGCCGACCATTTTGAAGACATTGCCGAAGAGGACACTGTCCACTTCCACGAGGCCCACACTGATATTAAACGATGATTCATGGCCGACGATCGACTCTCCCTTCCCGAGTTTTCTGTCGATTTTCCCCTTGAGCCACGGCTTCATGATAAAATCAGAGTCCTGGTCAAAGGCGATGATCAGCGACTCCGGGACACTGCAGCAGAGCGAGGAAAGGGTAACGAGATAGGTCTGGTGGGTCATTTTTTCAATACCGTCGATCTTCGATACTTTTTCCAGTATGTCCTGGTCCATATAAAATGACTTCACCTTGTTTTCGAGGAGGACATCCTCTGCAGCGCCGCGTGAACCCGTCGGCACGACGATGATATCGGCGCCGAGACGGCTCGTCATGATCTGGATGCTGGCATGGACCCGGTAAATGAAGGAAAGGGCGAATACGAGGACGGCCGTCAGGAGCGTAATGGCAAGAACAAGCATTGCCGTTCTGAGGGGCCTTCTTTTTACGTTTTTGATCGCGAATGATAGTACGGAAAAATCATTGGTCATGGTCTGCTCGTCTTTCATTGTGAAGACAAAACAAGAGGGAGATCCCGTCCTGTCAGAACGGGGTCCCCCTCCGGGTACATATGCATACAACAGGGGTGTATGGTTCTCCTAGCGCTGCGGGCTAGTTTTTCCAGGTAGCGTCAAGGCCGCACAGGACGGCGCTTTTGTCGCCAAGCCCCACGTCCTTATGACATCCCAGGCAGGTCGATACGGGGTTGCCGACGATCTTCTTGGAAGCGGAATCATAGAGATACAGAACGCCGTCCGTGATGTCCTTGTCCATCTCCTTGCCCTGGGCATCAATCGCCTCGGTAGCAAGCCGCACGGTCAACAGGGCATACTTGTCGTCGGGCGTCGGCATGACATCATGAATCTGGGAACCCTCTTCAACACTCATCTTCTCATCGATGAGCTTCAGGGTCTTGCCATCGAGCACCCACATCCGGTCTGCGGCTGATTGATAGATACGTTTGCCGTCATTGCTGAAATACTGCCTGAATGTAAGGGTCTTGTTCGGCTCGCCGGTAAGGGTATTCTTCGCAAGGACCTTCCATTTGCCCTTGACGAGGGACGACATTTTCACGAGGATGAAATCCACCTTGCCGTTCCCCTTCCCGTCCGGGCCGGCCTGGTTGATGACGACGAGGAACTTTTTCATATCAGGGCTGTTGATCCCGTGGACGAATTTATACGTTCCGGGCTTGTACCCCATGTCGGTGACGAACACTCTCTTTTTGAGTTTCATCGACTTTTTGTCGAATACATCGATATAGCCCTCGGTCCCCATGAACACGGGCATGTAATATTTCTTGTTCTGCCCCGAAGCACAATAGAGCGGGCCCTTTTTCCCCGGCGCTTTCTCGTGTGGGGTAAGCGCGACGTCCGTAATGACCTCACCGGTCTTCAGGTCCGATTTGCCGACATGCATCTTTCCTTGCGGGTCACGTTTGTAGGTTGACCAGAACAGAACATTGCTGTCGCGGTTGTCGATCCTGGCGTCATGGGTGGGATGGGTCTTTTTCATGCCGATGGTGACCCTGCCGAGATTTTCCATCTTGATCGGATTCTTCGCGTCACTCGGGTCTATGGTAATGTCCGCCTTGGCAAAGTGCCCGCCCATACCGGCTACGTATACGGTGGCCCCATACTTCTCCTTCGCGGCAACAGCCACCGGAGTCTGGGAATCAACGACGGTGAATGCAAGATATCCTGCGCTGATGAGCGCGCATACCGTCACGATTCCGATTACTTTTCTCTTCATGGTTTCCTCCCCTTCAGTACTTTGGTTGACATGATAGTGCTCATGTTACCCATTGCAAAAAACAACGTTCACCCCCCGTCCTTCAGAGTACGCATGGTACGAGAACGATAACATTCCATCTGGGCAAAGTCAATTTAAAGTTAAAACTTTAGAATTTGTTAAGTTGAAATTTAATGCATGGAGTGACGCATCGGCTTGCCGGAGGCGGGCATAAACTTCACTTTCACCGGTTTTTCTCCTGACTCTTTGAACCGTAAATAGAGGACGAGCTCGTGTCCTGTCTTGATGCCTTTCGGCAGTTTGAACAGCATGATATGAAGGCTCCCGGGCTTTAACTCAACAATGCTCAGAGAAGGTACCGCAATGTTCTCTGCCGCGACCATTTTCCCCTCTCGTACATCGTGCAGTTCCACGACAATATTCGGATCGCTCGCGCGAGCGCTCAGCAGGGTATCATCACCCTTGCCGGCGTTAATGATCTTCATGAAAACCGAGCCGACGCCCAGCATAACGGGTGACAAGCGCGCCTTCTGCTCATGAATACTGATGTTCGGCGGTTTCGGCGATTCCCCCATTCCCACCAGAACACTTCCCGCTGCCAGGAGGACACCCAGCAACGTTACCACGATCACCACCCATCGGTTCACTTTCTTCTTCATCATCCCTTCCTTCCCTCCCGTACCGTACGTACATTCTTCACGAATCATGCACAATCGATTGTAGTTTGAAAAAATATACCTTTTGTAATATAATTGCAACAAAGAAATTTTGTTGCAATAGTTACAAGTTTCATATAATCTAATCTATATGTTTTGCCTCTTCTGCTGTTTTGCGTCATTGCGTCGCTGAAGAAACTGTTCAGTCGGGAGTGAGGGTGATTCCATGGGAAATGCATTAGCTTATCATTACTATTCACGACCTGCCTTGAGAAATCAATGGATCGCCGTCGGCATCGCCCTTGTCCTGATGGCCGTCTTTGTAGTGGTTTCCTTCCGGGGGCTTGTCATCGGCATGACGGAATTCGGTATCGCCGCCGTTATCGGCGTCGGTGTGCTGCTGCTGTCCCTCTGCATCCCCATTGCCATCAGAAAATACTCATGGCTCTATTCCATAGATGATGAAAACATCGAGAGTAGATACGGCATCATTTCCCTGAACGTGAAGTCCATCAGGATCAAAGACCTCAGGAACATAAATGTGAGGCAGTCTTTTTTTCAGCGGATTTTCACCCTTGGGGACGTCGAATTCAGCACTGCCGCGGGTGGCGGCGTGGAAGTCGTCTTCGCCGGAGTCCTTGATCCCATGAGCGTTAAATACGTAGCACAGAGCCTCCAGGATTCCTATGACCGCCGAAGGGCGAACGCCTACCGGTCTCTCGAAGAGAATTCACGATAATGCATTGTGCCTGCCTAGGCAGCGGTTCTCCCCTCCACCATGCTGTCCCGCAAAGGAGAAGCACGTGACCGCTTGTCGTTTCAGGACAAACCCAGCCAAACATGCTGTTTCTTGGTACCCGATGTCTACATCGGTTCTGCTCTCCATCATTATTCTGCAATAAAATATCCTGTGAAATGAAACACAGTTATTTTTTAGCTCTCATGATCTAAATCATAGTTGCAGCCCCGATCATCCCCTATACTAGGAACATATCGTACAAGTTAAAATAAAATCACACAAGGAGGGAAACAATGTTTTGTTATCAATGCGAACAAGCGGCAAAAGGCACGGGTTGTACGAAAACAGGCACCTGCGGTAAAGATCCCCAGGTGGCGGCGCTCCAGGACCTTCTGGTACACAGCCTGAAAGGCCTGTCACTCTATGCCGTGGAGGGCAGGAAGGCCGGGGTAATAGACCATGACGTGAATGTATTCACCATCAAGGCCCTTTTTTCCACGCTCACGAACGTAGATTTCGATCCAGACCGGTTTGTGTCACTGATCAACAAGAGTGTCGAGCTCAGGGATACGCTCAGGAAGAAAGTATCGGCAGCCGGCGGCAATGTGGAAATTACCGACGCCTGCGCAACGTTCAAACCGGAAGGCAGTCTGGCAGGACTCGTAAAACAGGGCGAACTGGCCGTGGAAAAGGTCCCGGATGCCACGCTGAATCCGGACATACAGTCTTTGCAGGACATTACGCTGTACGGTCTCAAGGGAGTCGCGGCCTATGCGGACCACGCGCAGATCCTCGGGCAGGAAGATGAAACAGTATACGCCTTCACCCACGAGGCGCTCGCCAACATGACGAGAACGGACCTCTCCCTCGAAGACTGGGTGGGAACGGCCCTCAAGACCGGCGAGATCAATCTCAAGGCCATGGAACTCCTCGACACGGGCAATACCGGCGCCTACGGACACCCGGTGCCGACCCAGGTGCCCCTGGGAGTAAAAAAGGGAAAGGCCATACTGGTCTCCGGCCATGATCTCAAGGACATAGATCAGATTCTGAAACAGACCGAGGGCAAGGGTATCTCGGTTTATACCCACGGTGAGATGCTTCCGACCCATGGATATCCTGAACTGAAAAAGCACGCTCATTTCTATGGCCACTACGGTACGGCCTGGCAGAACCAGCAGAAGGAATTCGCGAAGTTCCCGGGCGCAATCGTGATGACCACGAACTGCCTCCAGAAGCCCCTTGATTCCTACAAAGACCGGGTCTTTACGGTCGGGCTCGTGGGCTGGCCGGGAATTTCCCATATCGCCGACAATGACTTCACGCCGGCCATTGACAAGGCACTCTCCCTCCCCGGCTTTCCTGAGGCCGTTGAAGGCAAGACCGTCCTGACCGGATTCGCGAGGAACGCCGTGCTCGGCGTCGCCGACAAGGTCATCGAGGCCGTCAAGGGGGGCCAGATCAAGCATTTCTTCCTCGTTGGCGGGTGCGACGGCGCCAAGCCGGGCAGGAACTACTACACGGAGTTCGTGGAGAAAGCGCCGAAAGACACGGTGGTGCTCACCCTGGCCTGCGGAAAGTTCCGCTTCTTCGACAAGGACCTCGGCGACATCGGCGGTATCCCGCGGCTCCTCGACGTCGGGCAGTGCAACGACGCCTATTCAGCCGTCCAGATCGCACTGGCGCTGTCCAAGGCCTTTGGCGTCGGCGTGAATGAGCTGCCGCTTTCGCTGGTCCTCTCCTGGTACGAGCAGAAGGCAGTGGCCATCCTCCTGACGCTCCTGCACCTGGGGATCAAGAACATCAGGCTCGGCCCGACCATTCCGGCCTTTATCACGCCGAACGTGCTGGGTGTGCTGGTGAAGAACTTCAACATTATGCCCATCGCCACGCCTGAAAAAGACCTGGAAGCAATACTTGAACCACAGCCGGTTACGGCGTAACGAGAAGGCGGGCTGAAAAGCCCGCCTTTTTTTTTTGAACGAGAGCACACCCACCGTATTGTCCGCTGTATCAATCCAGGCCGCTCCACCCCTGATTACTCCCGGAAGTCTTGCATACCGTGACGAGAAAGCATATACTGGAGACGCAGAAAAGCGCCCTGTCTGAGCGGTGACAATGCATGAATATCCGGAGAAAAACAATACTATGGATCGCAGGAGGAATCGGTGTATGCATTGTTCTCCTGCTGCTCCTGTCCCTTCTGGCCACGGCGATTGTCAATAGCGGGTCGGTCAAAGACAAGATCCAGACCTTCGCCTCCCAACAACTCGGCGGTGATGTTCGCTTTCGGGAGATCGATCTCTCGCTCTTTCCACGACCCCGTGTCGCTATCCAGCAGCTGAACCTCTCTTTTCCCGATGCAACCTCAGGAGCAATAGAAGTTATCATCGTTTATCCCAAGGTGTTGCCTCTCCTCATAGGACGCCTGCGCTTATCAAACGTTCGAGCACATTCTCCCGATTTCACCCTAACCATATATAAAAATAAGAAAAAAGACAAAAAACATTCCAGCGCAACACCACGCGAAGTCATTGATGAATACGTTACAACGCTGTTGGCCATAGTGGCAGTCGTGAAGCCGGACCGTATCACGCTGGAGAACGGTCGACTGCGCATGGCGCTGCATGATTCTTCGGCGCTTTCATTTCATGATATCCATGGACGAGCTGCATTTGTGAAGCACGATCTTGAACTCTCCATGACCGCGAACACGCCGGACTCGACTTTCACTATTTCGAGCATACTCACCCACTCTTCTGAGGGCCTCCGGAACATAGAGGTCACGGTTAACAGCGATGTGGGACAACAGACGATAGATACGATCTCAGGCCTTATCGGCATTCCTGCCGAGGTAACCATAAAAGGCCCGCTCTCGATCACCCGGACTCAACTGAAATGGGCCAACGATTCCACCGCATCGCTGAAGGGACGGATGGCTGTGCGCAACGGCCCTGCTCTTACGGTAGATGTGTTCATGGACCGGGAAACGTTTACGATTCATTCGCTGTCTATTCATGACGGGACATCTCGCGCTGAACTGAGCGTCAATCTCAGCAAAAAAATAGTAGACTTCGCCTTTAACGGGAAGGTGAACAGGGATACGCTCGACAAGTTCATATCCGTAAAACGATATCGAAACGGATGGATAGGGGGAAATTTTCGCGCCCGCCTGCTGCTTGACCAGCCCTTGAAATCTGAACTGCACGGCACGCTTGAGGGAAACCACCTGATCATCCCCCTGTCGCTGAAGGCGCCGGTGCAAGTGGACCGACTGTCCCTCCGAGCAACCCGCAATGCCGTTACCCTGAACTCCTTCGAATTGTCTCGACGGGGCAATCACGTCTCTGCGAAGGGAACGGTCAAGGCGACTGGAGACGGTTTTCTCCTTACCCTTGCCGTGGATTCAAACAAGATCGATTTGAACGACCTGAAAAGCGTCATGGGAAGAGGGGGCAAGCAGCAGAGGACAAAAAGGATACCATCCCTCCCGGAACTGCCAGTCCGAGGGGTACTTGCGTTCAAGGCGAAAAAAGTCACCTATGACCGGTTCACCATGGGCCCTCTGCATGCCGATATCGACATGGACCACGGCGATATCCGTATCGACGTCAGGAAAGCAGTCCTCTGCGGCATTTCAGCACCGGGCAGGCTGCATCTTTCCCGGCAGGCCCTGGAGCTGGATTTTACCGTTGCTTCGCCAAACCAAAAACTGGATGATTTCTTGATCTGTTTGCGCGACACCAAAAGAAAGATAACGGGCACGTTCAACCTGGAAGGACACATCACAGGAAGGGTCACGGGGAAAGAAGATTTGATCAGTTCCCTCAGAGCAACGGGAACGGTTACCGTGAAGGAAGGCGTGATCGAGCGGCTGCCGGCGCTGGCGAAAATTCTCGCTCTCCTGAACGTAACCGAAATTTTCCGGGCAAAATTTCCCGACCTGAGAGCACAGGGGTTTGCCTACGAGTCGGCGATGATGAAGGCTACGCTTAAGGATGGCGCGTTGGTTTTGGACGAAATGATCGTTGATGGAACGACCATGGATGTAACGGGTCGGGGAACCATTGCGCTCAAGGACAAAACGGTCAACCTTACGCTCCTGGTATCTCCGCTGAAGACGGCAAATTACATTATCGACAAAATCCCCATCGTCAATTACATCCTTTCCGGCACGCTCATTACCATACCCGTCATGGTGACCGGTGACTTTGGCGATCCGCAGGTGAAGATCGTCCCTGCTTCGGCTGTTGGAGAAGGACTGGTCGGCATCACCAGGAGGACCCTGCAGGTTCCTTTTAAGATAATAGCGCCCATCATTCCAAGCAGGGAGAAAGAGCAAACAGAAGAATGATAACATGAGTGATGCTGATCAAACCTATCGTTCTATCCCGTCGGCTCATCCCTGTGTGTCCCTGATTCTTCCCTTCCCTTTTTGCTCTGTTTTCCGTATAATAGATTCGCGGAAGACGCCTGCGCCCGACGCAATGAGCACCGATGGAGCTATTCACCGTTATCGCCGGATAGTAAATAAGACCGTAGTTGTGAGGATTTTCCTTTCTCCGCTATTCAACCAGCAGTACCATGTGACCAATACCCACGAGTCTTTCAGGAGGAGTACCATGCCGACCCCGCAGGAACTAGACACACTCTGTATCAATACAATACGCACATTATCCATGGACGCTGTCCAGCAGGCGAACTCCGGCCATCCCGGAACTCCCATGGCCATGGCGCCTGTCGCCTACGGTCTCTGGCAGCGTTTTCTTCGCTATGATCCGGAAGATCCTGTCTGGTCGAATCGGGACCGCTTCGTGCTGTCCATGGGCCATGCCTCCATGCTGATCTATTCCCTGCTCCACCTCTGCGGGGTGAAGGCGGTGAATCCGATGTACGAGGTACTGGGTAACCTGTCGGTTGAACTTGACGACATCAAGCACTTCCGTCAGCTCGACAGCAAGTGCCCGGGCCACCCGGAATACCGCTGGACGTCAGGGATCGAGACGACCACGGGTCCCCTGGGCCAGGGAATTGCGAACAGCGTGGGGATGGCCATAGCCGGCCGCTGGATGGCATCTACCTTCAACCGTCCGGGCTTTGAGCTCTTCGATTACGACGTCTACGCTCTCGCCGGCGACGGTTGCATGATGGAGGGGCTCTCCGGCGAAGCAGCGTCGCTGGCAGGCCATCTCAAGCTGTCAAACCTCTGCTGTGTCTACGACAGCAACAGAATAACGATTGAAGGGAGCACGGACCTTGCCTTCAGTGAGGACGTTGCGACCCGCTTTCTCGGATATGGATGGAACGTGACGCGCGTCAGCGACGCGAACGACCTCGACATGCTGGGCCAGGCCTTCGAGACCTTCAAAAAAACGATTGACCGGCCTACCCTCATCATCGTGGACAGCCATATTGCCTACGGCGCGCCGACGAAACAGGGCACTGCCGCGGCCCATGGCGAACCCCTCGGTGATGACGAGATCCGCGCGACGAAAAAATTTTACGGATGGCCTGAAGACGCGCAGTTTCTCGTTCCCGACGGCGTGCGGGAACATTTCCAGGACGGCATCGGCAAGCGGGGGGCGGAACTGCGCGCGGCCTGGATGAAACAGTTCGAAGAATATCGGAAGCAGTATCCTGATCTGGCTGACCAGCATGACCGGATGCAGCACCGCCGATTGCCCGACGGCTGGGACAAGGGCCTCCCCTCCTTTCCGGCAGACCCAAAAGGCGTGGCAAGCCGCGTGTCCTCGGGCAAAGTGCTGAACGCCATAGCGAAGAACGTACCGTGGCTTCTCGGGGGCTCGGCAGACCTTGCGCCGTCGACGAAAACGACGCTGACCTTTGAAGGAGCAGGAGTATTCTCCGCCGCTGATTACGGAGGAAGAAATTTCCACTTCGGCGTCCGCGAGCATGCCATGGGGTCCATTCTGAATGGTATGTCCCTCTCCAAGGTGCGACCCTATGGATCGGGATTCCTCATCTTCAGCGACTACGCCCGCCCGGCGATCCGGCTCGGCGCCCTCATGGAGATCCCCGTGATCCACATTTTCACCCATGATTCCATCGGCGTCGGGGAAGACGGCCCCACCCACCAGCCTGTGGAGCACCTTGCCTCACTTCGCGCCATTCCGGGGATGATCGTAATGCGGCCTGGTGATGCCAACGAGGTCATTGAAGCATGGAAAGTGATCATGCAGCTCCGGCATGAGCCGGTGGCGCTCATTCTCACGCGCCAGGCCCTTCCCACGCTTGACCGGTCCGTCTATGGGCCTGCCTCCGGTGTTGCCCAGGGCGCCTATATCCTTGCCGATGGGGAAAAAGGAAAACCTGACGTCCTGCTTTTAGCCACGGGCAGCGAAGTGTCCCTCTGTATTGATGCCTACGAGCAGTTAAAAAAAGCAGGCATCAAGGCCCGTGTCGTGAGCATGCCTTCGTGGGAGCTCTTTGACATGCAGGACCAGAAGTACCGGGACAAGGTAATTCCGCCGTCAATCACGGCGCGCATCGCCGTTGAAAAGGCCTCGACTCTCGGCTGGGAGCGGTACGTCGGCTGTGACGGGCGCATCATCGGCATGAAAACCTTCGGTGCTTCCGCTCCCCTTAAGGCGCTCCAGAAGAAGTTCGGCTTTGTTCCCGAGGAGATCGTTGCCGCCGCCAAGAAGATGGTGAAGAAGAAAAAATAGCTTTCTTTTCACTCATCAGTCTTGCGGGACAGGCCCGGAGGCAGAGAAAGCAAAGAAAAATCTTTTTAGCCGCGAATTAGCGCAAATGTTCGCGAATAAAAGCAAACTATCTTACGCTCTTGATCTCAATTCGAGTCAATTCGTGTCGCTTAGTCCCGCCTTGGCGGGATTGGATATTCGCGGCTCACAAGTTTTGGTTTCTTACATCAGTGTCGATCCGTGTCGCTTAAAAGCGCCTAGTTCTGGGTATCCGTGGCAAATAGGTCTTTATCCTTTGAACTCTGAGTTCCAAGTGGCCGCTCTTGACTTTAGGCCATCTGTGGCAAATCATGTAATCGCTCCTCTTGGCAAGTTATGCTACTTTTAAAATGAAAGGACTCAGCCATGCAACTCGGCATGATCGGTTTAGGGAGGATGGGCGCGAACATGGTCCGGCGGCTTCTGAAGGCCGGAAACGAATGCGTGGTCTTCGATGCCAGGCCGGAATCGGTCAAGGCCCTCGCTGCTGAAGGCGCTGTCGGTGCATCGTCTTTGAAGGATTTCGTCGGCAAGCTGAACAAACCCCGGGTCCTGTGGATCATGGTCCCTGCCGCTGTTGTCGACGAGATGGTCGGCATTCTCACGGGGCATCTCGAAACGGGCGACATCATCATCGACGGCGGAAATTCCTATTACAAGGATGATATCGTCAGGGCAAAGGCGCTTAAATCCAAAGGCATACACTATATCGATGTGGGCACCAGCGGCGGCATCTGGGGACTGGAGCGCGGGTACTGCCTGATGATCGGTGGAGAGTCGGTCCCGGTCAAGCAGCTCGATCCCCTCTTTGCAGCCTTGGCACCCGGCATGGGCGATATTCCGCGCACGCGAGGAAGGTCCGGCGATCCGAATCCGGCTGAACAAGGGTATCATCACTGCGGCCCCGCCGGCGCAGGCCATTTCGTCAAAATGGTCCACAACGGCATTGAATACGGCCTCATGGCAGCCTATGCCGAAGGATTCAACATTATCAGCCACGCCAACGTGGGGAAGAAGGACCACGAGGTAGATGCGGAAACCGCGCCGCTCAGAAATCCCGAGGAGTTCATGTACGACATCGATGTCGCCGAAGTAGCCGAAGTCTGGCGGCGCGGAAGCGTTGTTGCGTCATGGCTCCTCGACCTTTGCGCGAATTCCCTGAGACAGAACCCTGCCCTCACTGACTTCTCGGGAGAGGTTTCTGATTCCGGTGAAGGCCGCTGGACGAACATTGCCGCCATCGAAGAAGGCGTGTCGGCACATGTTCTGAGCACGGCGCTCTTTAACCGATTCACTTCCCGGGGCAAGACGGACTTTGCCGACAAGCTTCTGTCGGCCATGCGCTACGAATTCGGCGGCCATGTGGAGAAACCGACGGGAGAGTAA
The DNA here is from genome assembly GCA_003454665.1 of Nitrospiraceae bacterium. Classification (GTDB taxonomy): domain Bacteria; phylum Nitrospirota; class UBA9217; order UBA9217; family UBA9217; genus UBA9217. The sequence continues at coordinate 14,325 of DMKB01000176.1, forward strand.
ATCATGTCAGACGGCAACTCAGACGCCCTGGTCTTCTTCGGCGCAACCGGCGACCTCGCCTTCAAGAAGATATTTCCCGCCCTCCAGGCAATGGTCAGGCGGGGAACGCTCGACGTGCCCGTTATCGGGGTGGCCAAGGCCGGGTGGGGCCTGGATCAGTTTCGTGCGCGCGCCCGTGAAAGCCTTGAGAAATTCGGTGGAGGAATCGACGAATCCGCCTTTGAAAAACTGGCACGGCTTCTCCGGTATGTGGACGGCGACTATAACGACACTTCAACCTTTGATGCGATCTGTCGTGAGCTGGGGAATGCCGAAAGGCCGACGCATTATCTCGCTATTCCTCCCAGCATGTTTCCCACCGTTATCAAAGGGCTTGGGAAGATCCCCTGCTCCCGAACAGCGCGGGTCGTCGTCGAAAAGCCTTTCGGCAGGGACATCGCCTCCGCTCAATCGCTGAACCAGGTCATTCACGAGGTCTTCGACGAAGCCTCGATCTTCCGCATCGATCATTATCTCGGCAAGTCCCCGGTCATGAACCTGCTGTTCTTCCGCTTTGCCAATTCATTCCTCGAACCCTTCTGGAACCGCCACTATGTCGACAGCGTCAAGATCACCATGGCCGAGAACTTCGGCATTTCCGGCCGCGGTAACTTCTATGAGGAGGCCGGCGCGATCCGAGACGTCGTTCAGAACCATCTCCTCCAGATCGTGGGCCTCCTTGCGATGGAACCGCCCATCGGCGGCGACGTCGATGCCATGCGCGATGAGATCGTCAAGGTCTTCAAGTCGATACGGCCACTCGACGCGGAAAATCTTGTTCGCGGGCAATTCATCGGGTATCGCGAGGAGAACGAGGTGGCTGCTGACTCGAAGGTCGAAACGTTCGCAGCCGTTCGGCTCTTCATCGATTCCTGGCGCTGGGAGGGCGTGCCCTTCTATATCCGGACGGGGAAAAACCTACCCGTAACAGCGACGGAAGTCTTGGTGGAACTCCACCCGCCGCCGCAAAAGGTGTTCTCGGGCCGCACGTTCCAGGCCGGGAAACCGAACTACGTCCGCTTCCGGCTCGGTCCGGATATGGCCATCGCCATCGGCGCCAATATCCTGAAAAGCAGAGGGGAAAAAGGGCCGCAGGGCCAGGATATCGAATTACTCGTTTCCCACCAGCCGGGCCCGGAAGAGGCCGGGCCCTATGAGCATCTTCTCGGCGAAGCCATGAAGGGCAACACCCTGCTCTTTACGCGGGAAGATGCCGTGGAGGCTGCATGGCGCGTTGTAGAGCCTGTTCTCGGCGCTCATACACCGGTCTATGAATATGATCCGGGCACGTGGGGACCGAAACAGGCTGATGAGTTGATCTCTCCCGACGGGATCTGGCCGGCGCCGGCATGAAGGATGGATAAACTGCGTGAAGACGAACTCGGCGAAGGCGTTTTTCAGTAATCTTCGATAAATGGCGGGAACACCGTATGGCAAAGCACAGAACAGTATTTCTCTTTGATGTCGATAACACCCTCCTCGACAATGACCGCGTCACTGCTGATCTCATGAAACACCTCGACGGCAAGGTCGGGCATGATTGTCGGAAGCACTACTGGGACATCTTCGAGAGTTTGCGCAACGAGCTCGGCTACGCCGATTACCTTGGCGCTCTCCAGCGCTACCGGGTCGGGAACCCCCATGACCCGAACGTTCTCGCAGTCTCCTATTATCTTTTAAACTATCCTTTCGCGAACCGGATATTCCCGAACTCCCTCGATGTTATCGAGCGATGCAAGGAATGGGGAACCGTCGTCATCCTCTCTGACGGCGACGTAGTGTTCCAGCCGCGCAAGGTCGAACGGTCAGGGCTGATGGAGGCTGTTGACAACAACGTCCTCATCTACATCCATAAAGAGCACGAGCTCGAGGCCGTCGAGCGTCGTTATCCGGCTGATCATTATGTCATGGTCGACGACAAGCTGCGTATCCTGTCGGCCATGAAAAAGGCCTGGGGCAAGCGGCTCACGACTGTTTTTCCCCGGCAGGGCCACTACGCGAAGGACCCGAAGATACTGGCCGAGAATCCTGCGGCCGACATAACGATAGAGCGGATCGGCGATCTGCTGGAGTACGATCTGCAAGCGCTGCTCGAAGCGGGAGAATCATCATAAGCAATGCCTGAAGTCGAAGGCTGTTGCAATTTCACGGCAGCGATGGCATAATAAATCGCACCTACCCTGCGCAGTCCTGAAGGATGACCAGAATGGGCCGACCCGCAAACAACCAAACCATAACGAAGCAACAGTTCGACGCCGTGCTCTTCGATCTCGACGGCGTCCTGACGGATACCGCGAAAGTACACGCGGCGAGCTGGAAGAAGATGTTCGACGACTTCCTGAAGCAGCGTGCTGAAAAATTGAAGGGACCATTCCGTCCCTTCGACATTGCAACGGATTATAAATTGTACGTCGACGGAAAGCTTCGCTACGATGGGGTGCGCAGCTTTCTCGAGTCCCGCGGCATAGATCTTCCCTTTGGCGATCCTGACTCCCTATCGAATCCTGATACGATCACGGGCCTCGGGAACCTCAAGGATGCCATGGTCAAGGACATCATCGCCACGGAAGGAGTCGAGGTGTACGAGGGCAGCGTCTCTCTCGTACGGCACGTCCGTGAGCAAGGGATCAAAACCGCCGTGGTATCGGCCAGCAAGAACTGCCGGGCCGCGCTCCAGGCAGCAGGCATCGAGGATCTCTTTGCTATCCGGGTGGACGGTGAAGTCGCCGAGCGACTGCGTCTCCCCGGCAAACCGGCGCCCGATACGTTTCTCGAAGCGGCAAAGGAGCTCGGTGTCGAGCCCAAACGAGCAGTGGTCGTTGAGGATGCCATCTCCGGCGTGCAGGCAGGCCACGATGGCGGTTTCGGCCTCGTCATCGGCGTCGACCGCAAGGGTGACGCCGAGGCACTCCGGGAGCATGGCGCTGATATCGTCGTGAAAGACCTCGCGGAGTTGCTTCCATGACAACAACGGCATGAGACAGGATTGACAGGATGAATTCCTGAAATATGTCCTTTAACTGAATACGAGGTGGACGGATGTTGTCGTGAAGGAGCTTGACAAGAAAAGCTTCAAAGCACGAAACGTCTCAGACAGGATTAACAGGATGTACGGGATGAGTGCGCAAAAAAAGACTTTCCACATGATCTTATCCTGCCTGTGGCCTTGAGGCTATTCATCCTTTCAAAAATGAAATTTGGTACAGGTTGTCCTGATCTGAATTATGAAGTAGCAGGATTTACCGGATAAGCTCTTTAAAAAAGATTTTTCATCCGATGTTATCCTGTCCATCCTGTCAAAAGATGATTTTTTTGCTTCTCGTTGTCTTGATCTGAATATTCGTCAGATGGAGGGAATCGAACATGATCCATCGTGAACGGCTGCACCGTCCGGGATATGTATACCCTACGGAAGAATGGAGGCTCGTGGAGAAGCGCTTCTATCCCAGCTACCTTGGGCAGACAGAGACCTTCTTCGCCGCGGCCAACGGATATCTCGGCATACGCGGTGCTTTCGAGGAAGGCCGGCCCGTACAGCAGAACGGCACCTTCGTGAACGGGCTCTACGAGTCGTGGCCCATCACCTATGCGGAAGCGGCGTACGGATTCGCCAAGACGGGCCAGACGATCGTCAACGTGCCGGACAGCAAGATCATCACCCTCTATGTCGATGATGAGCCTTTTTTCCTGCCCACGGCCAACCTGCTCTCCTTCGAGCGTTCCCTTGACATGCGCGCTGGTACCCTCGACCGCGAGGTCCTCTGGGAAACGCCGGCGGGCAAGCAGGTATCGATCAAGTCCCGCCGACTCGTTTCCTACGAGCATCGCCACCTCGCAGCCATGGAGTATGAAGTAACCCTCCTGAACGAAGAGGCCCCGGTCGTCATCTCCTCGGAAATCGTGAACCAGGAAAATATCCAGTCCCACGGCGGCGATCCCCGCAAAGCAAAGTCCTTTGCCGGCAAGATCCTGCAGGCGAAAGAGCGCTTCGAAAAGGGTCTGCGCATCGGCTTTGGCTACAGCACGGAAAACAGCGGGATGACCCTCGGCTGCGGCATTGATCATGTTGTGGAGACCGAATGCACCTATGAAGTCAAACGACAAAGCGCCGAAGATTCAGGCAAGGTCGTCTTTTCAGCTTTGGCGAAACCGGGGATTCCCTTCCGCATCATCAAATACATGACGTACCATTCCTCCCGCAGTGCTTCGCCGCGGGAGCTCTGCGAGCGGTCGGAACGGACACTCGACCGGGCAGTTCAACAGGGTTTTCCGTCTCTCCTGGAAAGCCAGCGTTCGTACCTCAATGACTTCTGGAAGCGAAGTGACATTCTTATCGCTGGCGAGCCTGCCGTGCAGCAGGCTATTCGCTTCAACCTCTTTCAGGTATTCCAGGCAACGGTCAGGACCGAAGGGGCCGGGATTCCGGCAAAGGGGCTCACGGGCATGGGTTACGAAGGGCACTATTTCTGGGACACCGAGATCTACGTGTTTCCCTTCCTGATCTATACCGCGCCGCGGATCGCCAGGAACCTCCTTAAATTCCGGCACAGTATGCTCGACAAGGCACGGCAGCGGGCAGCGGAGGTGAACCAGAAAGGAGCGCTCTTTCCCTGGCGTACGATCAATGGCGAGGAGGCCTCCGCGTATTATGCCGCCGGCACCGCCCAGTACCACATCAACGCCGATATCATGTATGCCCTCAAGAAGTACGTGGAGGTCACGGCAGACGAGGAATTTCTCTGGAACGAGGGGGCCGAGATGCTTGTCGAAACGGCGCGTCTCTGGCTGGACCTGGGGTTCTTCTCGGACCTGAAGAGTGGAAAGTTCTGCATCGCCGGCGTCACCGGGCCAGATGAATACAATACCGTGGTGAACAACAACGTCTACACGAATCTGATGGCCCGGGAGAACCTGTGGTACGCCGCCGCTACGGTGCGGAGGCTGCACGACGAGCACCCGGGCCGCTTTACCGTGCTTGTGGACCGCACCGGCGTTGACCTCGCGGAAGTGGACGCCTGGAAGCGGGCTGCCGACCTGATGTACCTCCCTTACGATGAAAAACTGGGCATCCTTCTGCAGGACGACGATTTCCTGGAGCGGAAGCCCTGGGACTTCGAGAACACGCCTCCAGAGAAATATCCCCTCCTGCTCCACTATCACCCCCTCGTCATTTACCGGCACAATGTCATCAAGCAGGCCGATGTGATCCTCGCGATGTTTCTCCTTGGCCACGAGATGACGGCGGACCAGAAGAAGCGTAATTTCGATTATTACGACCCGCTGACGACGGGCGATTCCTCCCTCTCCGCCTGCATCCAGGGCATCATGGCCTTCGAGATCGGCTATCTGGAAAAGGCCCGTGAATATACTCGCTATGCTGCGCTCATGGACCTCGCCGATGTGGCGGGCAACGCCGCCGACGGCTGCCACATCGCATCCATGGGCGGCACCTGGATGACGGTGGTCTACGGAGTAGCCGGGCTGCGTGATGTCGACGGAAGAATCTGCTTCTGTCCCAAGCCTCCCAAGCGTATTGAACGGATCCGCTTTCCGCTCAGTTCGCGGGGTCGAATCATCATCGTCGACATAAGCCGCGATGCCGTCATCTATTCCCTGGAAGAAGGAGAGGATCTGACCATCTGGCACATCGGTCAGGAAGTACGCCTTGCACTGAACGCGCCCGTGACGATCGAACTCACCCATGAAACCTGCATGGACGTTGCCGAGTCACGGTGACTCGAGGCCCGTCGTGCGTTATGCGCAGAAAGCGCAGGATCGTGCTCTTTTGGCTTGTATGCGATATTCCTGTTTGCTATAATGGCGTTACCCACCACCTTTTTTACGGACCAGGAGCTTGATCAATCCGGTAACCGCACGCGAGGAGCAATGACCAGGATCGACATAAAAAAAGGACTGGACCTTCCCATCGCCGGTGAACCGCAGCAGGTAATCAGTCCCGGCAACAACCCCCACTCCGTCGCCGTCCTGGGGAATGACTATGTGGGCATGAAGCCGAAGCTCGAGGTTGCCGTCGGCGATCAGGTGAAACGGGGACAGCTCCTCTTTACGGACAGACACCGGCCGGCAATACGGTATACCTCGCCGGGAGCCGGAACAATCGCCGCGATCAATCGCGGTGACAAGAGGGTGCTCCTCTCCGTTGTCATAAGCCTCTCCGGCAATGACGAAGTGCAGTTCGATCCCTATCCGGAGGGAAAACTGAAGGCCCTCGACAGGAAGAGCGTTGTTGAACTGCTCCTTTCGTCGGGGCTCTGGACGTCGCTGCGCACCCGACCCTTCAGCACGGTCGCGGACCCTGAAGGGAATCCCCATTCCCTTTTTGTCACTGCCATGGACACCAATCCCCTCGCCCCGTCGATGGCACGGATCATCGAAGGGAAAGAGCATCATTTCGTCAACGGATTAACGGTCCTCTCCCGGCTGACGGACGGAACGCTGTATCTCTGCACGGCCCCCGGCGACACCCTTCCTCAGCCGCCACTGTCATCCCTCACCGCAGCAGCATTTTCCGGCCCCCATCCTGCCGGCAATCCGGGGACGCATATTCACTTCCTCGATCCCGTGGATCGGCATAAAACAGCATGGTATATCAACGCCCAGGACGTTATTGCCATGGGGCTCCTCTTCACGACAGGCAGGCTGAATGTCGAGCGGATCGTGTCCCTTGCCGGCCCTTCGGTGAAAAATCCCCGCCTTCTGAAAACACGGATCGGGGCGTCATTGGACGACATGACATCAGGCGAACTGACGGAGGGGGAAAACCGTATTCTCTCCGGCTCTGTCTTCTCGGGCCATATCGCCCATGAAGCAACGGCGTTTCTCGGCCGCTATCATCAGCAGATAACGGTTCTCCCCGAGGGAAGGAAACGGTCCTTCCTCGGATGGCTGAGCGCCGGGTTCTCCCTCTTTTCCGTCAAACCGATCGTTGCCGCATCGTTCCTGCCGAAACGAAAACTCATGTTCACGACGGCCCTGCAGGGCGGAGAACGCGCCATCGTTCCCATCGGAAGTTACGAAAAGGTCATGCCCCTTGACATTCTGCCGACCCATCTCCTGCGGGCCCTGGCTGTCGACGATGTCGAGGAAGCAGAACGATTGGGCTGCCTGGAGCTGGACGAAGAAGACTTGGCGCTCTGTACGTTCGTCTGCCCCTCGAAGCTTGATCACGGCGTGGAACTCAGGAGAAACCTGACGTTGTTAGAGAAGGAAGGATGAACAGTGTTACGACGCTTCCTGGACAAGCAATCAAAGCACTTTGAGAAAGG
>DMKB01000279.1 GCA_003454665.1 Nitrospiraceae bacterium
TTGTCCATGGTGACGATGAAGGCAAATTCAGGAACGTAGTCGCCGATGCGACAGCCAAGGTCAGCGAGTACCTTCTTCTGCTCTTCGTGGATCGGTCCGGTGAACTGAACGATACATTTTTTGTACTGTTGTCCGTCGGCAGCCTCGAGTTCCTTCGGGACGACGGGTTCCTGCCCCCGGACATCGATGGTGTAGCCCTGTATCGCTACCTTGGGTTGTGCCGAAGCAGTAGTGAGTATACCAAGAACCAGCATGCATACCAGGAATCCATGAACACACAAACCGCTGGAGGTGAATCTGCCTGCGCGCATAGGGTGTCTCCTTTTGAAAAAGGAATTGAATAAAAAAGCTGTATTCCCATAGGTGAATCAGAACACAGCCCTGCACATACGCACAGTACATTACCAGTGGAACAACCTGAGGGAAGGAATGCCAGGCTGGAAGAATGTCACCATCCGCCAGCCTGGCACAAGCGGTCATTCCGTTATCGTAATCGGATTGCCCAGTAGTGAGTTGTTCGTCTCGTCTTCTTCCTTGACCGCGTCCTGAGGGTCTGCAATAGCTCCGATGTAGTAGGTACCAGGTGTTACGTTATACAATGGAATCGTCACTGTCGTATTACCCGAACTCGACCCGTTCGACAGGAGACCATAGACCGTCCGCCCTCTCAGTTCTCTGTCATCTAGATCGCCGAGCGTCGCGTTTGCTGTCAGATAGAAGGATACGTCGAACCGGTCTGCTGTTCCCAGGCCGATATTCTTGACGGTGTCGGAGACCGTGATGCTGCCCCCGACCTGAGCAGTCGCCGGAAAACTACTGACCTCCGTCATGGTCAGGTCAGGGCCGTTGACATCTATTTGATTCCCCGCCATGCTGTTGTTATACTCATCGGCCTCTATTTGCTCTTCTCGGTAATCGACTATGGCACCAAGGTAATAGATCCCAGGTATCATATTTACGGGAACCATAACCTCTATTGTACTAGAAAAAGATTCTCCCGCGTGAAGCGCATTTATATAGAGGCTGCCGAGCGATATGTCTTCAATGGTAATGATAGGATCCTCGGAGAGGTAAAACCCGACAGAAAATTCTTCCGCGTCTCCCGGCCCGGCATTCCTTACCGTAATGGTTATACTAATTTTGCCGTTGGCGATACCGGTGGGTGGCCCGGAGACGGTTTTCACGTATAAATCGGGCTGTGCCCGCCGGGTTACTTCGATGGTATGCAGCCGCTCATTCCCCAAGTTATCGACGGCCGTGACCGGAATAACATTGGCACCGATGTTCTCCAACCAGACCTTGCGCCAATAGAGACCCTCCGTCGCGTCATACCGTGCCGTAAACCCACCGATCGTCACCGAGGCAATGCCCGATGGATCCGTCGGCATACAGGAAATGACGGCCGAGGTCGCATACGTCACATTGTCTTCCCAGTTGGAAAAACACACGATGTTCGGTGGAAGGTTTATGGTCTCGAAACCATGCCCCGCTCCGCCCTTGTCGTCTGTGGTAAGGTTGCCTGCCTCGTCCGCTGAGTGCACTTCGTAGGTGTAGCTTGTCGCCTCCCGGAGTCCGACCAACTCCACGGTGTGCGCGGTCGTCAGTTGCTGGATGTGTTTCTCACCCGTTACCGTACTGCCGCCGTCATCGTAAGAATAGATCACCTTGGAGTCTGTCGGCTCATCGGTAGTCCAGGTGATGATCGCCGTCGTGTCAGCGATAGGGCCGAGATCGACCGCCGTGATCACCGGCGGCGTAACGTCTATCACGGCTCGTGCGGTGGCCAGCGCAGAAGCGCCGGTCCCGTCATTTGCGTCCTGATAGTCCGCCGTAACAGTGTCCCCTGCAGCCACTTCCAGCAGTCCATTGCCGCCTGTAGCGGGGGGCCCTTGGCTGAGCTGAATCGTTCCGACAAAAATGCCGGTCTTCACCCCCGTCTCCGTCAGCGTCACCTGCTCGCCGGACACGTCCGTGTTGCTCGTGATCGTGACCATGGTCTGGTCCACTGCCGAGCTGTTCAGGTCCAGATCAAGGTCTCTAACGGTGATCTCCGCCCTGCTAGAGGTGTTGTATTTACCTCGGTCCAGGGCGATGGAGCCTTTCGGCGTGACGCTCGATCCGCCGGCAATGACCAGGGCAAAGGGCTGCGGTCCGTTCGGAATTTCGAATGCGCTTACGGTGATGGCGTAAATACCTGCCGCCGGTGTCTCCAGGAGGACCTGCTCTTCCACGTTTAACCGGTCGGCAACGCCGCCTGTTACGGACACCCCCGCGTCGAAAACATTGCCGATATAGGTGGTAGTACCGTCCGGCGCAGTGACCGTGAGGTCAAGATCGTTGACGAGAGCTTTGGCCGCAAATTCAGCGCCGGGAAAGTCGGTCCAGACCAGGGTAACCTTCAGCGGCCGGGCCGGGGAGGCGTAATACTCCAAGCTCCAGCTCTCACTCGTGGCAAGGCCCGATGAAAAATCGACTATCTCAAGGATTCCGGCATCGCCGGAAAAAAGAAGGCTCTTCGAGAGGTTGACCCTTCCCCACCCCTGGCCGCTTGATGGGATCGGGCCGTCCGTATTCAATCCGGACATGTTCTGAGCGCTGTTGACGATGGTCGCCTTGATCAATGCGGCCGAAGGCGTGAAGCCGTCAGCGGAACGGGCAATGCCCGAGGGCCAGTATCCCTCCATAAAGAACTGCCGCACCAGTGCCGCTGCGCCGGCAACGGCAGGCGTTGCCATCGAGGTGCCGCCCTTTTCGATTGTTCCGCTGTTGTAACTGTCCTTGACACCGTCCGAATCAGCAGAGATGATTCCTGTACCCGGGGCGGTCACCGTCGGCTTTGTTCGGCCATCAGACGCAGGACCATGGCTGCTTTCTATGAACACGTTCTCCGCATTCATGCCGTTTTCCGCATTTCCCACGCTGATCACGTTCTTGGCCGTGGCAGGACTTCCCATGGTACCTTCACGCGGGCCCAAGTTCCCATTTGCGAAGAGAACGAGAAAATCCGGGTGTTCCCACATGAATCTGTCTACGCTTGCAGCCCGACTCCCATAGGCATTGAAGATCTCGGACCAGCTGTTGGTATGGATCCGTGCTCCTGCATCATAGGCGGTTATGAGCATTTCCCCCAGGTCCGCGGGCAGCAGCCTCTCCTCGCTAAATACGAGATCCTGGATAAAGAACTTGGACTTCGGTGCCATGCCGTTAGCGTTCGTACCGCCATCGACGGGCGTCCAGTCACCTCCTACGGTACCCGCGACGTGAGTACCGTGACCGTTATTATCGTCGTAGTCGTCTCCGTAGGTTGGATCATACCCGACAACTTTTCGGTGATCGCGGCCGATTGGATTGGAAGGATCATAAAACCAGGGCATGTCGTAATCGAGGCCGGTGTCGGCGATGCCGATGATCTGGCCTTCCCCGTGAAGTCCCGCATCCCAGATCTTGGTATGATTGTCTTCATTGCTCTGGATGACCCACCTGGTGGTGTCGTTCAGAAGCTTAATTTGCAGGGCTTCTTCTATCCAGACCACCGCTTCGATCCGGGCAAGCTGCGCGATGTCGGTCTCGTCGACCTTGACCCGAACCATATCTGTACCTCTATAAAGAACCTCACCGCTTTTCTTCTTGATTTTTGAAAGGAGAATCGGGAGGTTCTGTGCTTCGTCGACACGGATGTGGAGTTTTATCTTCTTCCCTTTCTCCGCCTTGACCGCGCCGCTGTCGTCTTTGAGCTTTTTGTGTATCTTATAGGCCGGCTTGTACCGTACCATGCCGCGTATGAATGATAACGCTGCCACCTTATTCCTGGCGTCGTTGTCCATGGTGACGATGAAGGCA
>DMKB01000368.1 GCA_003454665.1 Nitrospiraceae bacterium
CTTCCTGTTCTTCGTCTTTCTGCTTGCCGTGCCCATCCTGACTCTCGCGGCCTACATGCTGTCGAGACACATCTCCAGGCCGATCGTGCGTTTGGCGCGCGCCGCTGAAGAGCTTGCAAAGGGTGATCTCTCGACCCGCGTATCAGTTCAGACGACAGGCGAGGTGCAGATGCTTGTTGAAAGCTTTAACAGCATGGCCGAAGACATTGCCCTCACCACGGTCTCCAAAGAATACGTCGACAATATCATCAACAGCATGATCGACACCCTCATCGTCGTTTCTCCGGAAGGGAACATCCTGCAGGCGAACGCCTCCGCCTGTTCGCTTCTGGGCTACAAGGAAGAAGAACTTCTCGGGCAGGGTTTTGAAATGGTCGTCAAGGAAGGAACGCAGAACAGCAGTACGGCGCTGGATGATTTAATTACCATGGGATATGTCGGTAATACCGAGCAAACGTACATTGCAAAAGACGGAAGACGGATACCCGTGCTGTTTTCGGGGGCGGCCATGCAGGACAGCGACGGCACGATCCAGGGGATCGTCTGTGTGGCCCAGGACATTACCGATCGCAAGCATGCCGAAGAACAGTTGAAGTCCTTTGCGGCGAAACTGGAGGCGAGCAACAAAGAGCTGGAGAACTTCGCCTATGTGGCCTCCCATGACCTCCAGGAGCCGCTGCGGAAGGTCACGGCATTTGGAGATCAGTTGCAAACGAAATACGGAAAAAAGCTCGGCGAGAAGGGCGGGGACTACCTGGAGCGCATGCGGGGCGCGGCCCAGCGCATGCAGAGCTTGATCAAGAACCTCCTGACCTATTCGCGGGTCACGACGAAGGCGCAGCCCTTTGTTCCGGTGAACCTGGGGAGCGTAGCGCGGGAAGTATTGTCCGACCTGGAGGTGCGGATAGTGCAGACCAAGGGGCGGGTGGACGTGGACGACCTGCCGATAATAGACGCGGACCCGCTCCAAATGCGCCAATTGTTCCAGAACCTTATCGCCAATGCCTTGAAGTTCCACCGCGACGGCGATCCACCGGTCGTCACGATACGGAGCGCGCTCATTTCCGGGAACGGGACAGGCGGGGAACAGAGCAACGCCGCCGGAGAACTGTGCCGGATTACTTTTTCCGACAACGGCATCGGGTTTGATGAAAAGTATATCGACCGCATTTTCGGCGTGTTCCAGCGTCTCCACGGCCGGAACGAGTATGAAGGCACGGGGATAGGGCTTGCGATCTGCCGGAAGCTCGTTGAGCGCCACGGCGGGACAATAACGACGACGAGCACACCGGGGCAGGGAGCGGTTTTTACCGTTCTCTTGCCTGTTGCGCATGAACAAGGAGGAGAGCAGAATGCGTGAGAAGGGACAATCCATTACTATCCTGATGGCAGATGATGACGAGGACGATCGTATGATGGCGAAGGAAGCTCTGGAAGATGCCCGGCTCGTCAACGTGATCCGCTTCGTCGAGGACGGCGAGGAGCTTATGGATTATTTATGCCGCCGCGGTAACTATGCCGATGCCGAGAATGCTCCCCGGCCGGGTCTGATCCTGTTGGACCTGAACATGCCGAAGAAGGACGGCCGCGAGGCGCTCAAGGAGATCAAGGGCGATCCGGACCTGCGCCGTATCCCGATCGTGGTCCTGACGACGTCGAAGGCCGAGGAAGATATCTACCGCACCTACGATCTGGGTGTTAATTCCTTCATCACCAAGCCCGTATCCTTCGAGTCCCTCGTCGAGATCATGAAGGGCCTGGCGAGGTATTGGTTCGAGATCGTCGAGCTGCCGAGCCAGAAAAAAGGAGTCTGATATGGACGACCGTCAGTTGCGCGTGCTGCTCGTCGATGACGACGAAGACGACTATATCATGACACGGGACCTGCTCTCTGAAGTAAAAAACAGGCAGATAGCGCTGGACTGGGTCTCGACCTTTGATGATGGGATCGCGGCTATGGGGCAGAACAGCCACGAGGTGTATCTTCTCGACTACCGCCTCGGTGCGCGCACCGGCCTCGAGCTGATGCGGGAGTCGATTGCGAACGGATGCAAGGCGCCGATGATTCTGCTGACCGGCCAGGGCGATCACCGAGTGGACCTGGAGGCGATGAAGGCGGGCGCGGCAGACTACCTCGTCAAGGGGGAGATCAGCGCGTTGCTCCTGGAGCGGTCCATGCGCTATGCAATCGAGAAAAAGCGTGCCGAAGCGCAGATCCTGCACATGGCCTATTACGACAATCTGACCAACCTGCCGAACCGCCTCCTGTTTCAGGACCGGCTGAGCCAGGCGATCGTGCAGGCAGAACGTTACGAGCGAATGTCGGCGATGCTGTTCCTCGACCTCGATAACTTCAAGCGGATCAACGATACCTTTGGCCACCGCATCGGTGATTTATTGCTGAAGGCCGTTGCCGACCGCCTGAAGGAAAGCGTGCGCGACAGCGACTCTGTTGCGCGCCAACACGCGGATATCCTGAACGTTACCGTCGCCCGGCAGGGCGGAGACGAGTTTACCGTCCTGCTGAGTGAAGTTCGCAAACCACAGGACGTCGCAAGAGTGGCACAGCGCTTTCTCGACAAACTCGCCCGGCCTTTTCTGCTCGACGGGCACGAGGTGTTCATCACCGCCAGCATCGGGATCGCCATCTATGCAATCGACGGCAAGGATTTCGAGAGTCTGCTCAAGAACGCCGATGCGGCGATGTATCACGCAAAGGGGCAAGGGAAGAACAATTATCAGTTCTATAAGCAGTCGATGAATGCCACGGCCCTGGAGAAGCTCGAGCTCGAGAACGACCTGCGCCGGGCCCTGGCGCGAAAGGAATTTCTGCTTTACTACCAGCCGCAAATCGACGTGCGTACCGGGGAGATCGTGGGCATGGAGGCGCTGATTCGCTGGCAGCATCCTGTGCGGGGATTAGTCTCTCCGGCGGACTTCATTCCGCTGACGGAAGAGACGGGCCTGATCGTTCCTATCGGAGAATGGGTGTTGCAGACCGCCTGCAAGCAAAGCAAGGCATGGCAGGCGGCCGGGTTCGCGCCCATACCGGTTTCGGTAAATCTGTCGAGCCGGCAGTTCAGGCAGCGGGTTTTGCTGCAGACCATAGAGCAGGCCATGGATGCGTCCGGGCTGGACTGCCGACACATCGTGCTGGAGATAACCGAAAGCGTCGTTATGCAGGAGCAGGAGGCATCGAGGGCACTGTTGGTCGAACTGGCCTCCAAGGGACTGCGGCTGGCGATGGATGATTTCGGCACGGGCTATTCCTCGTTGAGCAACTTGAAGCGATTTCCGATCGATGCCATAAAGATCGATCGCTCCTTTGTGATGGACATCACGACCGATCCGGATGACGCCGCGATTACCAAGGCGATCATTGCGATGGGACGCAGCCTGAATCTGAACGTTATTGCCGAGGGTGTAGAGACGGAGGAGCAGCTGGCATTTCTCTATCAGCAGGGGTGTCATATGATACAGGGGTTTCTGATCAGCCGGCCGGTCCCGATGGAAGAGGCGGCGAAGCTCCTGGCCCGCGAAAAGGCGGGAGATGGTATCGGGCTGGAGATCTGTCGCAGGATCGTGAAGCACTGTGGCGGAAAGGCTGAAGTAAAATAAAAAAATCCAGGAATACGCCATCGGGCACCAACAGAGAGTGAAGAGCGGATTTTTTCCGCTTTTACCTATGCCCGGCTCCCTCGGTTCTTCGTTCTTCTTACCTGCCATACCGTCATCGCACCGAAACAGTAAAACTTCTTGACAAATCGTGCTTTTCCCATATAGAATCAACAATTCACGCTGCTTCCTTTTATTACCTTATAAGGATATTCCGTCTATGATCAAGCTTTACAATACTCTTACCGGGAAGAAGGAGGAGTTTGTCTCCATCACCCCCGGCCGGGTGAACATGTATGCCTGCGGGATCACGGTGTACGACTACTCCCACCTGGGCCACGCTCGCGGGGCAGTGGTCTTCGACCTGGTCCGGCGGTACTTTCAGCGCAAACGGTACACTGTGACGTACGTGCGGAACTTTACCGATGTGGACGACAAGATCATCAATCGCGCCCGTGAGGAAGAAAAAAGCGCCGATGAGGTGGCCCGCACGTACATCGATGCCTACAACGAGGACATGCAGCGCCTCGGTGTGGGGCCGGCGGACATCGAACCGAAAGCCACCGAGCATATCCCGGAGATGATCGAGATCATCACGGGACTGGTCGAAAAGGGCCATGCCTACGCAGTGGACGGGGACGTTTACTTCCGGGTGGCGAGTTTTCCTGATTACGGCAAGCTCGCAAAGCGGAACCTCGAGGACATGAGGGCAGGCGCCCGGGTCGAGGTGGACGAGCGGAAACAGGACCCCCTCGATTTTGCGCTCTGGAAGGCATCGAAGCCGGGAGAGCCCGCATGGGACAGCCCCTGGGGCCCGGGAAGACCGGGTTGGCACATCGAATGTTCGGCAATGGGCTTCAAGCATCTCGACCAGACTTTCGACATCCATGGAGGCGGCAAGGACCTGATCTTTCCCCACCACGAAAACGAGATCGCCCAGAGCGAGGCCTTTTCGGGCAGGAAATTCGTCAACTACTGGCTCCACAACGGATTTGTGAACATCAACCAGGAGAAGATGTCGAAATCCCTGGGAAATTTTTTCACCATCAGGGATATTCTCGACCAGTATGATGCTGAGATCGTGCGGCTCTTCCTCCTGTCTACCCACTATCGCAGCCCCATCGATTTTTCCGACGGGAACCTGAAGGATGCCCGTGCGGGACTCGACCGCTTCTATACCATGAAAGAAGGCATCAACAACTTCCTCGCCGGGAGAGGTGCTCCCTCCGAGAAACCGGAGCACCTTGTCGAGTCAATCGACCGCCCGCTCTACGACAAGATTCTGAACCTTCCCCGGGCATTCGACGATGCCATGGATGACGACTGCAACACGGCATTTGCCATCGGCCTGATCTATGACCTGGTTCGGGACGTGAACAAGTTTCTTTCGGAGGTGGAGAACAAGCGGGAAGACGCGGTCATTGTTGTTCTTTCTTCCGCCGCCAGGGCCTTCGACGATGTGGGAAGCACCCTCGGCCTCTTCCTTCGGGACCCGGAGGAGTGGTTCCGGGAGGGGAGGCTGATCGGGAAGATCGCAATGCCCGTTGAGCAGATCGAGGAGTATGTTTCCCAGAGGAACACGGCGCGTGAGCGCAAGGATTGGGCAGAGGCCGACCGGATACGGGATATTCTCGATGAGGCCGGTGTTGTTGTCTATGACAGGACGGGCGGAACGGTCTGGAAGCCGAAGTGAATGATTCACAACAAATTCCAAACAGCAAATCCCAAATAATACCAAAATTCCAAACGCAAAACATCTGCCACGAGTTCGGGGGATCCGACGGTGGGCAAAAAATATCCTCGGGGTTCCTGGTCCTTCAGGGATGACGGCAGGCCCCGGGTTCCCGAGACGGCACGTCCGTCGAGATGTTCTTTTGAATTTTTGAGATTTGGGGATTATTTGAGGTCTGGATATTGTAATTTGGGATTTTATCTTCTTGCCATTGGAGCGCCTTTCTTGGCACGATAGCGTACTCATAAGACTATGTCAGTTGACAAACTAATCGGCATCAATCCCGTGAAAGAGGCCCTGAAGGCCGGCAGGCCCCTCCAGCGGCTCCTGGTCAGCAAGCAGCAAAAGCCGGGCAGGGGATTGCAGGAGATCATCAAACTCGCACAGAGCAGCGGGATCGAGGTGGCGATGGTCTCCCGCGAGGTCCTGAACAGAGAGGCGCAGGGCGCCTCCCACCAGGGTGTGATGGCCTTTGCCGCACCCAGGAGATCCGCCTCCCTCGAGGATATTCTCGGTATTCCCGGCCAGAGGGGGCAGGCGCCCCTTTTTCTTGTCCTCGACGGCGTGGAAGACCCGAGGAATCTCGGGGCCATCGTACGGACAGCCGAGGTGGCGGGAGTTCACGGCCTGGTGATACCTGAGCGGAGGGCTGCGGGGCTGACGGAGACGGTGGCCAAGGCCGCCGCCGGCGCTCTGGAATACGTGCCGGTGGTAACGGTCGTCAATATCGCGAATACCCTGGAAGCGTTCAAAGGGGCCGGGATGTGGGTGGCCGGTGCAGAGACAGAAGGAGATATGCTGTACTGGGATGCCGATTTCGTCCGGCCAACGGTACTGGTTCTCGGCGGGGAAGGCAGGGGAATGCGGCGGCTGGTGAGGGAACGGTGCGATTATACGGTGTCCCTGCCCCAGAAGGGGCGGATTCATTCCCTGAACGTATCCGTGGCTGCCGGGGTGCTGCTCTACGAGGTCCTGCGCCAGCGGGGTGGCGGGGCGCAGGGGCCGTGAAATGCCGTCGCAGCGCTGTTTCTTTGGTTCAAGGCGGATTTGCCGATCTTTGATGACTATTCCGGGACTTTCCCCCCCCTCCAGCCGATATGCCGGGCAGAGCAGAAATTTCTTATACTTTTAACCTTTTGCGGGCACTTTTTGGTTGACAACGAGGGTATTATCCATTATTATGAATCCTTTCTTTGCGGTGAACAGGGGAAGTGCGTCCAGAGGTTGTGCCACCGTAACTCAGTTGGTAGAGTAGCTGATTTGTAATCAGCCTGTCGTGGGTTCGAGTCCCTCCGGTGGCTCCAGATACCACCGTGGCGCGAGTTTTTCAGAAGCGGTAGTCAAGCGAAGCGAAGGCCGAGCGCACGATCCACATTCCTTACCATCAGTATTACGTTAATTACCGTTCACCAAGCATACGAAGATATTTTCGGGGAGGTTCCCGAGTGGCCAAAGGGAACAGACTGTAAATCTGTCGGCATTAGCCTTCGGAGGTTCGAATCCTCCCCTCCCCACCAGCAATTTCGCAACGCGAAATTGCAATTTGAAGTTTGAAATTTAGAATTTTCAATGTGCGGTACGCGGGAATAGCTCAGCTGGCTAGAGCGCCAGCCTTCCAAGCTGGGGGTCGCGGGTTCGA
>DMKB01000169.1 GCA_003454665.1 Nitrospiraceae bacterium
GGAAACCCTGTGGGACCGGCTGATTGAACTCGGGGCCCAGCCCGCGGGCCTCGGCGCGCGGGACACCCTGCGCCTCGAGGCAGGGCTGCCGCTCTACGGCCACGAACTCGGCCTCGACCCCGAAGGAAAAGAGATCCCGGTCTTTGCCAGCCCTCTTTCCCGATTCGCCGTCAGCTTCCATCGTGACAAAGGGGATTTCACCGGCAGGGCAGCCCTTCAGGAACAGTTCGATGACTATAAGAGAATACTGGACCGGGATTTCGGCGATCTGCACCGGCTGAAACAGACCATCCACCCCATTGCCCTCCTGGGAAAAGGAGTGGCGCGGAACGGAGACAAGGTCTTCATCGGCAACAAGCAGGTTGGATGGATCACCAGCGGCACCGTCGTCCCCTATCGGAAGACGACGGGCGAAGGACTCGAGAGCCGGGCGACTGACGAGACAGGCAAGCGGGCGATCTGTCTCGGCCTGATCGACTCGTCCATCATCAAGGGCCAGGAGCTTGACGTCGACGTGCGGGGGAAAAAGATAAAGGCCCTGGCAGTACCCTACCATCTGCGGTCTGAAGCACCGCCCTTTGCCGCGGCTGTTTTGTACGGAGGGGAAGAACTGGATTCCGAAGAGAAGGCGGAAGCGCCTGTCACGGAAGAAGTTCAGCTCCGCGTCACCGGGCTCATCGACAAGGCCATCGAGAACACCCGCTGGAGGCAGGAAGCATGCATCAATCTCATCCCCTCGGAGATGACCCAGTCCCCCCTGGCACGGCTGCTGTCGATCATGGACCCCTCCTTCCGGTACGCCGAGCACAAGAAGGTCAAGGCCTTTCATGATGCCGATATCTTTTACTACCAGGGCACGGGA
This sequence comes from Nitrospiraceae bacterium, assembly GCA_003454665.1. Lineage (GTDB taxonomy): Bacteria > Nitrospirota > UBA9217 > UBA9217 > UBA9217 > UBA9217. The sequence continues at coordinate 863 of DMKB01000169.1, forward strand.
TTCATCGACGAAGTGGAGCGGCTCGTCAGCGAAGAGATGCGAACCTACTTCGGCTGCCGGAATATCGAGGCCCGGGTCATCAGCGGCCAGATGGCGAACACGGCAGTCTTCAGCGCCCTCATGGATTTCCTGAACCGGGGAAACCGGAAGCAGGAGCCACGGCGCATCGGCCCGGTGATGAACAATCACATCATCAAGGGCGGCCATCTGAGCGCCCAGCCCATGGGCGCGCTCCATGATTTCATCGCCCGGGACCCGGCGACTGAGCGGCCCGCTGTCGTCAATTTTCCCGTACTGCCCGGGAACCCCTACCGGATCGATGTTGAAAAAGCGAAGCAACTCCTCGATGAACACCGGCCTGAGCTGATCATTCTCGGCAAGAGCATGATGATCCACAAGGAGCCTGTGGCCGAGATCAGGGCCGCTCTGGACGACATCGGGCTCCGGGCGCTCCTGATGTACGACATGGCCCATGTCCTCGGCCTGGTGGGCCCCCATTTCCAGCAGCCCTTTGCCGAAGGCGCCGACGTCGTGACAGGGTCAACGCACAAGACCTTTTTCGGCACCCAGCGCGGCGTCATTGCCAACGACTTCCCGGAAGATGATTACCGGTACCCCTTCTGGGAGGCCGTCGAAACCAGGACCTTCCCCGGCAGCGTGAGCAACCACCATCTCGGTACCCTCCTAGGGCTCCTGATGGCCGCCTACGAGATGAATCACTTCAAAGACGATTACCAGAAAAAAGTCGTTGAAAATGCCAAGGCCTTTGCCCTGTCCCTCGTCGACGTTGGACTGCAGGTGGCAGGAGACCCTTCGCTTTCCTACACCGAGACGCACCAGGTGCTCGTAAACGTGGGCTACGCCAAAGGAATCGAGGCGGCACAGCAACTCGAAAAAAACAACATCATCGTGAACTTCCAGGCCACGCCAATTGAAGAAGGGTTCACCGCTTCAGGGGCCCTTCGCCTCGGTGTCTCGGAGATGACGCGGTTCGGATTTGGAAAGGAAGAGTTCAAAAAACTGGCGTCACTGATACGCGACGTGGTGCTGGACGGGAAGGACGTGCGGGACGAGGTGGTCGCCCTGCGCAAGGATTACCAGGACCTCGGGTTTTGCTTCACTGACGACGAGCTGGCCAGCCGGATCGAGGCACTCCACGGACTGATTTGATGAGAGGCTGACTCAAAACAACGGGAAGCAATGCTAAATTTGGTTCATTCGTAATAAAGTTGAAAAACAACTGCAAATGCCTGTCTCGCGCAAAGCCGCCAAGATCGCAAAGAAAAAAACGACAGAGGCTCGCGAAAGGCCTTAGGATTTTGATGTTTAATTAATAGATCAAAGCCTTGTATATCTTTATGCTTTCCGCCCAAATTGTTCTTTTACACTTTATCCTTTCTTTGCGTCTTTGCGTCTCTGCGCGAAAACGGCTTTTCTTCGGGGGCTTATTGTTGCCTGTCCACGCATGGCAGGAACACTGTTTCAACCAAAATACGAGAAAGTCAAAAATTATAATTTCAAAATGTAAATTGCAAAATTGTGGTATGCCTTCGTCCGGGATTTTATCGTAATATATTTTGCATTCTATACTTTGCACTTTTCATTTTTCATTGCGCAGACTTCCCACCAGATCATACTCCCCGGCATCGGTAATGGTAACGTCGATAAACTCGCCTGGTTCGGCGTCGGTCTCGGACAGGTAGACCACGCCGTCGATCTCCGGCGCCTGGGTTTCGAGGCGGCCGTACAGCGCCATGTCCTCCATCCCGTCGACGAGGACGGCCCTGACTGATCCTATCATTGCGCGGTTCTTTATGAGAGAGATCTTCGCCTGGGCCTTCATGATCCTGTCGAGCCGGTCCTGAGCGACCTCGTCGGGAACGCGCGGGGAAAGGCCGCTCGCCGGCGTGCCCTCTTCCGGCGAATAGGTGAACACACCAAGGTGCTCGAATGCCGCTTCCTTCACGAATGACAGGAGCCGCTTGAATGCCGCCTCAGTCTCGCCGGGGAAGCCCGTGATCAGGGACGTGCGGAGCGCGATGCCCGGTACCTGCCTGCGCAGCCTCTCGATAGTTCCCTTGATATCATCGGCACTGCCCCTCCGGTTCATGGCCTTCAGTATCTTCGTGTCAATATGCTGCACCGGGATGTCGAGATAGGCGCAGACTTTTTCCTCTTCGGCCATGAGCGCCATCAGGGAATCGCTGATCCGCCCGGGGTAGGCGTACATCAGCCGGATCCATTCAATACCCTCGATCTTCGTCAGGCTTTTTATGAGAGACGAGAGGTCCGTGTCTCCATCACGATACCCCGTGGAATCCTGGGCGAGGAGGACAAGCTCCCGCGCACCCTCGTCAACAAGTCCCGTGGCCTCTTCGATGATCGAATCCTTCGGCCGTGACTGGAAATTGCCGCGTATGATTGGGATGGCGCAGTAGGAACAGCGGTTGCTGCATCCCTCGGCGATCTTGAGATAGCGGTAATGCCGGGGCGTGGTGCTCACCCGCGTCAGGCCAAAGACCATGGCAGGAGAGGAAACCTCGGTGATATGCTGTTGGCCCGAGAGCACCCTTTCGCAGATGCGGGCGATGTCTCCGATCCCGGCAGTGCCGATCACGGCGTCGGCCTCGGGAAGTGCCTCCAGGAGTTCATCCTGGTACCGCTGGGCAAGACAGCCCGCCACGATGAGGGCGCGGCAGGCGCCCTTGGATTTCATCTTCGCGGCCTCGAGAATCGCCTCGATGGCCTCCTCCTTGGCCGACCGGATGAATCCGCAGGTATTCACGACGATCACGTCCGCCTCGGCCTGGTCAGAGGTGATCGCGAAACCCGACGCGGAGAGCGTGCCGAGCATCTGTTCCGCGTCGACCTGGTTCTTGGGACAGCCCAGGCTGATCATTCCTATTTTGTAAGGTTTGTTACTCATCGATTGTAATGACGTATGACGAACGCGTGGACAGAGCAGCAGGAATATGTGAAGTTGCTATGAGACCACTCTATATCACAGTTACATAAATAATCTTGCGCGAAGGCACAAGGAGTACAAAGAACAAATCTACGTTTTTCGTACCCGTTTAAGGACCTCTGTGCTCTCAGTGTTCTCTGTGGCAGAATCAAAATCCTCCCGACATCGCCAGGAACCCCGCCATCTTCTCGTTCGTTTCCCTGAGGCGGAGCGAGAGGGTCCTGGTGAATACCCAGAGCAGCTTATAGCCCATTTCCCGGTCTTTGTTCATGATCTCGTCGAGGTCCGCCTTCCGAACGGTAAGCAGCTCAACATCGGAGTTCGCCGTGGCGTGGGCGGAACGGGGGAAGCTGTCGATGAGCGCCATCTCACCGAAGTAGTCTCCCGCCTTCAAGACGGCAAGGGCCTCCTCCCCGATATTCCGGATAAATTTGCTGATCCGGACCTCTCCGTTCGAGATCATATAACACTTGTCTCCTGCGTCACCCTCCTTGCAGACAACCGTGCCCGTCGGATACCGCTCCCGCAGGCAGATGGCACTGATCTTTTCCAGTTCTCCATCGGTGAGGTTCTCAAAGAGGCTTATCTTCTTGATAAGCGATATCATAATTCCTCCAAAGGGCAGACAGGAGACAGAATCCAGAAGACAGACGAGAGAAAACAGGCATCAGACAACAGATAACAGACATCTGGCATCTGGTATCATGCATCCGGCATCAGGTATCTTGCCAGGCTTCACATCCTCGTCCTATCCATCTCGAAGGCATTCCGGATCAGCTCCACTTCGCTCTCGCTCGCGGTGCTGATGGCCACGACGTCGAAACGGCACGGAACCTGGTGGAGATTCTTGTATTTGATGTAGCCGAGGGCCGCCTTGACCATCCGCTGCTGTTTCTGAGGAGTCACGGCAAGCTCGGGCGCGCCGTAGGCATCGTTCGTCCTCGTCTTCACCTCCACGAAGACCAGCTCTCCCCGGTCCAGGGCAATGAGGTCGATCTCACCGTAGCGGGCGTTGTAATTCCGCTCCAGGATCCGGTATCCCTGTTTCGCCAGAAACCGCGCTGCCCGGTCCTCACCAGCCTTGCCGAGCAGCTTCTTCTCACGGCCCACAGCAAGCCTCCCGTAGTCTGATGCCCGATGCCTGATCACTGATGCCGGATGCCAGATGGCAGATGTCTGTTGTCTGTTTTCTCTCGTCTGCCTTCTGCTGTCTCACGTCTGTCATCTGTATTCTGATTCCTGTCTCCAGATGCCCGATTCCAGATGCCTGTTTATTGTATACTGTCTTCTGTATTCTGACTACTGTCTACTGGCTTCTGACTCCTGCCTCTCCAGCATCCTGGCGACGGGACCGAAGCTTTTCCGGTGCGCATCACAGGGCCCGTGTTCCTGCAGCAGGGAGAGGTGCTCCCTCGTTCCATAGCCTTTATGTTTTTTGAAATTATAGTGTGGAAATCGTTCGTGGAGATCGTGCATCAGCCTGTCCCGCGTGACCTTGGCGAGGATCGAGGCTGCCGCAATGGTATGGCTGCGGCAGTCGCCCTTGATGATGGCTTGCTGGGGAAGGGTAACGCGCGGGAGGGCGAGGGCATCGATGAGGACATAGTCGGGTGGCGGGGTGAGGGCTTGCAGGGCTTTTTCCATGGCGAGGATCGAGGCCTGATAGATGTTTACCTCATCGATCGTCCGTTCATCGACAATGCCGACGCCGTAACAGAGCGCCTGCCGGATAATCTCGTGACGCAGGTTCTCCCGCTTTGCCGCAGGCACCTGCTTGGAATCCGCTACGCCGGGGATGACAAGATCGTCGGGGAGGATCACGGCGGCGGCTACTACCGGGCCGGCCAGCGGCCCTCTGCCGGCTTCGTCAACGCCCGCGATAAGGCGGTAACCGCTGCTGCGGGCACCCCGCTCAAATATGAGGGTATCGACGTCATAACCGAACAGGTCTGCTGTCCGGCCTGACGATCCTTTCCGCGGCCGGGAAGAACCACGAGACATGGAAACCTCTTGAACAGACAAATTTCAAATCACAAATGACAAATCTCAAATAATCGCCAAATTCCAAATGCAATTGCTTCTCTCTGCCGTAACCTTTGACCATTGATCATTGGAATTTATTTGATATTTGTTTATTGTGATTTGGAGCTTTTCATCTCCATGCGATTCAGGAATGCCTGAACAAACGTCCGTTCGCGGAAATGAACCTATTTCTCTTCCGCCTTCTTCTCCGCTTTCGGCTTCGGCTCCTTCGGCGTCTCTTCCGCGCCCGCTACCGCAGCAAATGAGCGGGCCTTCTCCTTGATCCTGGCTGCCTTGCCCCGGAGTTCCCGCAGGAAGTAAAGCTTCGCCCTGCGTACCTTTCCTTCCCGCACGCGCTCGATCTTATCGATCATGGGAGAGTGGATGGGGAAAATACGCTCGACACCGACACCGTAGGAAAGTTTCCGCACCCTGATGTTCTCGCGGGCGCCGCCTCCCTGCCGGCCGATCACCACGCCTTCATACACCTGAATCCTCTCCTTATCGCCTTCCACGACCTTCGCGTGGACGCGGATCGTATCACCGACACGGAATTCCGTTATCTTCGGTTTCATCTGGGTCTTTTCTAACGCCTGAATAATATCCATGGTAAGCCTCCTGGGAACAAAAAACGTATAGGGCAAAATGAAAAGTCTATCGGTTAAATTTATTTTTGTCCCTTTTCACTTTGCATTTTTCAATTTTCATTTTACTATTCTTGCTGAATTTCTTTTTCCAATTCAGCGAGGACCGCCCGGTCCTCATCACTCAGGTCCACGGTCTGCAGCAGGTCAGGCCGCTTCAGGAGCGTTGCCTTGAGCGCCTGGCGCCGTCGCCATTTCCTGATTTCCTCATGGTTGCCCGAGAGCAGGACTTCCGGCACCTGCATACCGCGGAAATCCGCCGGCCTCGTATAATGGGGATGATCGAGTAACCCCGTGCCGAATGAGTCGAAGCAGGCCGACTCCTCGTCGCCGAGCACCCCGGGCACAAGCCGGGCCGTCGCATCGATCACCACGAGGGCGGCAAGCTCCCCGCCCGTCAGCACATAATCCCCGATCGAAAGTTCCTCGTCGACGACCCCTTCTTTTACCCGTTCATCGATCGCTTCGTAGTGGCCGCTGAGCAGCACGATTCGGCGCCGCTCCCGGGAGAGCCGTTCTGCTTCCCGGTGATTGAAAACCCTGCCTTGCGGCGAAAGGGAAATAACGAAAAAATCCTCTTCCGGAGAACCTGCTTTGAGCGCCTCAACGGCCCGGAAAATCGGCTCGGGCTTCAGCACCATCCCGGCCCCACCGCCGAAGGGGCTGTCATCGGCGGTCTTGTGCTTGTCTTCCGTATATTCCCTGATGTCCCATACCCGCACATCAAGGAGCCCTCGCTCCTGCGCGCGTTTGAGTATGCTCTCGTTCAACGGCCCAGCAAGAATACCCGGGAACAGGGTGAGTACGTCGAAGTTCAATGTTCGCATAGCCGTGGGTAGGGACCGTGTTCCGTACTATTCCATGAGACCGTCCATGACGTGAATGACCATTCGCTTCTCGTTTCGGTCGATCTCCTTCACGACTTCCGCCGTGGCGGGAATATAAACCTCTTCTTTTCCATGCTTCATCACGTAGACATCGTTGCTGCCCGTCTCGAATACGTCGACAATGGTGCCGAGCTGCTCCCCGGCTTCGGTGAAAACATCCATGCCGATGAGCTCGAACCAGTAGTACTGTCCTTCGGGCAGGGGAAGCGCATCTTCCTGGGGTATCTGTATAAGCCAGCCGGAAATGGCTTTTGCCTTCTCCGGGGTATCGTAGCCCTGGAACAGAAGGTAGGGGACGCCGCCTGCGTAGCGCACGGACTGCACGGCACAGGCAATCGTCTTCCCCGCCGGAGACGTCAGGGACACGCTTTCCAGTGTTCTGAACCGCTCCGGAAAATCCGTGATGGGCTGGACCTTTACTTCGCCCTTGAGCCCCCAGGGTTTGAGCGCTTTGCCGATGGTTATGAGCATGGCGTCAGTACACGGGGTGCGGCCCGACGGAACGATCCGGTCCTTCGGCTAGCGCGCCTCGGCAAACTGCTTCATGACCCCTGCCTTGGAGAGCAGGGTCTTGACGGTATCGGACGGGATTGCGCCTTTCTTCAGCCAATCGAGCGTTTTCTCCTCGTTCACGGTAATGGCAGCCGGCTTCTTGAGCGGATCGTAGGTCCCCACCTGATCAATGAAGCGGCCGTCTCTCGGTGACCGGGAATCCGCCACGACAAGCCGGTAATAGGGCTTCTTGTGCGTTCCCATCCTTTTCAGTCTTATCCTTACAGGCATGTGTACACCTCTTTCCTTGAAAAATACTAATAGCGAAATTCTAAATTATGACCCGGACACGTCGGAACTAAATCATTTCTTTTGACAGGATGTATAGCCTAAAGGCCACAGGCAGGATAAAATCTTATAAATAGCTTTTAAAAATCCTGTTAATCCTGTCTAAGACTTTTCCTGCTTTCGTGCTTGTAATCAGAACGGCATCCTTCCGCCGAACATCTTTGCCATTTTTCCCATCTTGCCGCTGTTCATCGACTTCATCATCTTGCGCATCTCCACGAACCGCTTCAGCAGCCGGTTTACGTCCTGGACCTGGGTTCCGCTTCCCCGGGCGATGCGCAGCCGCCTGCTGCCGTTGATAAGCGTATGGTCCCGCCGCTCTTTCGCTGTCATGGAGTTGATGATCGCTTCGGTGTTTACGAGTTCCTTGTCATTCCCGCTCACGTCGCCAAGCTTCATTTTGTTCAGCCCGGGGATCATACCAATGATCTGCTCGACCGATCCAAGCTTCTTCACCTGCCGGAGCTGGTTCCGGAAGTCTTCCAGGTCGAAGGCGTTTGTTCGCATCTTCCTGGCGAGCTTGAGCGCTTCGTCGGGGGACACCGATTCGTGGGCCTTCTCGATGAGCGACAGTACGTCCCCCATACCGAGGATCCGGGAGGACATTCGGTCCGGGAAAAAGGGCTCGAGGGCGTCGAGCTTTTCACCCATTCCCACGAATTTGATCGGCGTGCCCGTCGCCGCCTTGATCGACAGGGCCGCCCCGCCCCGGGCATCGCCGTCGAGCTTCGTCAGCACAACACCGTTGAACCCCACGTCGGCGTTGAACTTCCCGGCAATGTTCACTGCTTCCTGCCCGGTCATGGCATCGGCCACCAGGAGTGTCTCCTGGGGCTTGACGGCGTCCTTGATCCGGCGGAGCTCATCCATGAGCGGTTCGTCGATCTGGAGCCTGCCCGCGGTATCAAGAATCACCACTTCGTGCAGGGTTTTCACCGCATCGGCAACAGCCGCGCGGCATATGGCCACCGGGTCCTGCTCCCCCGGTGCAAATGTATCGACTCCCGCCTGGCCCGCCAGGACCGAGAGCTGTTGGGCTGCCGCTGGCCTGCGCGTATCGGCCGGTACGAGAAGCACCCGCCTGCCCTGCTTCTTGAAATATTGGGCCAGTTTCCCTGCTGTCGTGGTCTTACCCGAACCCTGGAGGCCCATCATCATGATCACCGTGGGCGGGTTGGGCGCGAGATGGAGCTTTGCCTGCGACCCCCCGAGCAGGGCCACCAGCTCTTCGTGCACGATCTTGATTACCTGCTGACCCGGCGTGAGGCTCGTGAGTACTTCCTGACCCACAGCGCGCGCCTGAATGGTGCCGACGAACTCCTTCACGACCTTGAAGTTCACGTCGGCTTCCAGGAGCGCGAGGCGCACCTCACGAACAGCTGCCTTGACGTCCTCTTCCTTCAGGACGCCCCTGCTCCGCAGATTCTTGAAGATGGTTTCCAGCTTGCCCGTTAGGGAGTCGAACATAAAACCTGCCTGGGAAAAGACTATTGAATATATAGGAAAATGCTTCTATTGTCAAGGTTTTTCTGGATTCAGGGGGAGTGAAGCGGAGACCTTGTTACGGGTCTCCGCATCTCAGGAATTCGGTCGGGAAGGGGCCGCCGGGCGGCCCATTGGCGGAAGTTTCGGGTATATCCCGGTGCGCTCAGCGCCTCAGGAAAATCTCTTCACCTTGCCGAGGATCTTTTCCGCCCGATAGTTGCTCTTCGGCGGCTTTGCACCAACATCCTTCATGATCATGCGGGAGAAATCGGACAAAAAGACCTCTTTGGCGAGCTTTTTATCGTTCACGGCGCGCGGGAGCAGACCGTACCGCTTCATGATCTCGATGATGACGAGGGCGCTGCTCTGGTACGGGAAGGGGTAGAAATCGGCCCGGCCGGGCACAAAGGCCCTCATCAGGACGTTCCGGGGAATCGTGTTATACCGGTACTTCTGGGTACTCCGCAGAAAATCAACGGTTTCCCCTCTCGTCTCTTTCTCGTTGATCAGCAGGCCGCCCTTGGTCATCATCCGGGTGACTGAGGCCACAAGGGCCCGGTCTTTATCGAACATTTCTTTTCTGGTCACGAGGGAGCAGCAGGGATGGTTCCACCAGAGGTACTTGCTCAGAAGTTTTACCCTGCCGATTCCCTTGTCCTCAGTCATAGCGTTCACCGGCTCGGGCATCACGAAGGCATCCACCTCTGCGTTCTTCATTGCCTTGATCATGTCCTTGAGCCCCACAAGCTTGAACTTTACGTCCTTTTTGTAGTCCAACTTGTTCTTCTCAAGAAACATCATGTTAATCAGATAGTTAACACCCAATTTGCTGTGGCTGGCAACGGTCATGCCCTTGAAATCCTTCGGGCCGTCGATCCCGGAGCCGTTTCTGACCATCAACGCTGAGCCGTTCGTGCCTGCTATTTGCGTAATGACGACAGGGGTAGGGCTGCCGAAAGGCTTTGCTCCCGTATGCATGGCCAGGGCAAGAGGAGCGACAAGCTGCCCGAAGTCCAGCTTACCGCTTGCGAGGTCTTTGGCAATCCCGGGCATGGTGGGGTAGTTAACGAGGTTTACCTTCAGTTTTTCGCTCTTAAAAAAGTCCTTTATCTGCGTGTACACAAAAGGAGCCGCGCAATGCGACGGGCCGAATGTGCCGATAGTGATCTCCCGTCTGCGGGGTGCCGCAAAGATTGATTCGGGCTGCAAAAGACCGGTCCCGAGGGCGGACGACGATATCAGAAGCCCCCCGACGGTCTGGATAAAACTCCGTCGAGTACAGACAGTCACCTCTTGCGGCCTGCTTTCTGCTTTTTTCTTCTTCCCTGGCGCTTTCATAATGCATTTCCTCCCAACAATACCGGCGTATACATGACCGGGTAATGTTTTTCTTTGCTCAGTGTACCCTGCAATTATCTAACTGTCTGAATACTAACGGATACGCCATGCGTCAATATCATAAATTATCTGTACACACAAAAAAATTTAGCAAATAAATCGCCCCGCGTCAAGGGGTCCTGTGCAAAGATTTGCTGTTTCAATGCATTTTTAACCTTGATAAAATGTGCAGTTTTGACTATGATATTGTTTATAACAGTGTTTTGTACGGACATCAGGCCCACTCAATAAAAAAAGCGTTCTTATAAGGAGGTGAATGAAACCGGAAGAGGGGAGAAGTCTGCCACAAGCGTTTCGCTCGATTTGCCGTACGTTCCAAACTTTCGCCGTAATGGCACTGCATTTAAGGAGGGAATGATGCTCTTGAGAAAGATACTTACCGGAACCCTGGTCCTCTTCACCGCCCTGGGGATCGTCACCGTCATGCCGGCCAACAAGGCCGAAGCGAAGAAAAAGCCGACAATCAGCAAGATGTGCCTGAACTGCCACAAACCGGCGCCAGGCAGCCTCAGGGGAAAATTTGATAGTGTTGCTTTCAAGTCCCGATCCATCCAGCTCAAGATCAACAAATCCACAGAAATCGTCAAGTTTAATCCCGAAACGATACAGGTCGTCGTAGCGGGGAAAACCGAGAAAGCGGAAGCACTGCGGAAGCTCAAGAAGGGCAAGGAAATACGCGTCGAGTACTCGAAGAAAGGCGGGGTGAAGACCGCCTCGTTGGTTTCCGTTAAACCAAAGATCAAGGTCGCTGCCGAGAAGCTGCTCACCACTGCAGAAATCGAAAAACTGGTTGCCAAGGGGCCGAAGAAAGGGAAGTATCTCCTCGTCGACGCCCGTCCGGGTCCGAGGTTCAAGGAAGGGGCCCTTCCCACGGCGATCAACATCCCCTACCCCGCATTCGACAAAAAGAAAGGAATGCTCCCGAAGGACAAGAGTGCGCTGATCATCTACTATTGCGGCGGCGTAACGTGAGCACTCAGCCCTAACTCTGCCATGAAGGCGGAGCAACTTGGCTACACGAACGTGAAAGTGTACCACGAAGGCATGCCCGCATGGTCCAAACGCAACTATTCCGTGCTGAGCCCGAAGTTCCTGCAGGAAGCATTTATTAAGAAGGACATTCCCCACGTCCTCCTGGACGTGCGTCCTGCGAAAAAGGCAAAAAAGGGGTTCATCAAGGGCGCGGTCACCCTTCCCGCTGGAAAAGTCAAATCGGCCCTGAAGAATTTCCCTCCTCCGAAAAAGAAAGCGCCCATCATCGTCTACGACGCCAAGGGCGGCAAAAAGGCGGTCAAGGCAGCGAAGACGCTCGTAAAGGCGGGCCATAAGAAAGTCAGGCTCCTCACCGGCGGCGTGAAGGCCTGGGAGAAGGGCAAGTATCCCCTCGAAAAAGGCACGCTGGCGACGGAGATCGTGTACGTACCCAAGCCGCGGCCCGGTGAAATGTCTATGGACGCCTTCATGGAGATCGCCGACAAAACCCCCTCGAATATCCTCATTCTCGATGTGCGAAACCGGGACGAGGCGAACGCGGGGGTAATCAAGGGAGCCATGCTCGTCCCTGACGAAGAGATCCTCGACAGAATGTCGGAGATCCCGAAGAATAAAATGATCGTCTGCCACTGTGCCACGGGAGTGCGCGCGGAAATGGCATACCACAAGCTGAAGGGCAAGGGATATAACGTCAAATTTCTGAACGCCAACATCTTCATTGAAAAAGACGGGTCCTACGAGATAGAAAAATAGCAGGGAAACGCCCCCGTGGCGACTGCCCCTGCACACGGTGAAGCCCCGGAACGATGGCCGTTCCGGGGCTTTTTTATTGGCAACGGGGCGGAGAATTATTTATAATGGCCTGTGACCGTAAAAGAAATGATCAAGAGCAATCCCCTGGTCCTCGCACCCATGGCAGGGATTACCGACCTCCCCTTCCGTATCATCTGTCGTGAGCTCGGCGCGGGGCTGGTGTATTCGGAAATGGTGAGCGCCGAGGCGCTGATACGAAACCAGGGGAAGACCTTCACCCTCCTGCGCAGTGATCCCGCCGAAAAACCCGTTGCCTTCCAGATCTTCGGCTCCCGGCCGGCATCAATGGCCGCGGCAGCGCGCATCCTGTCACAGCGACCACTAGACTGCATAGACATCAACATGGGTTGCCCGGTGCCCAAGGTTCTGAAAAGCGGTTCCGGATCAGCGCTGCTGAGGGACCTGACGCTGGCACGGGAAATCATGGATGCCGTCGTGGGAGCCTCCGCCGTGCCGGTGACGGTCAAGATCCGGCTCGGATGGGATGCAAACAGCATCATAGCCCTGGACCTTGCACAGGCAGCGGAAGCCGCGGGGGTCGCCGCGGTCACCATCCACGCTCGAACCAGATCACAGGGATTTTCCGGCAGCGCAGACTGGAGCATGATCAAGGCGGTGAAGGACGCCGTCGGGATCCCGGTCATCGGGAACGGCGATGTCCGCTCCGGACCGGACGCCGGGAAAATGAGGGACGAGACAGGGTGTGACGGGATCATGATCGGCAGGGCCTGCCAGGGGAACCCCTGGATCTTCCGCGAGGCGAAACAATTTCTCGAGACCGGCACGCCTCCCGCCCCTCCCACACCGCAGGAAAAAGAGGAGACTATTCACCGTCACCTCGAGGAAATCGTGGCGCTCCGGGGAGAGCACGTCGGCGTCCGCGAAATGCGCAAGCACCTCTGCTGGTACAGCAAGGGCCTGCCAGGCGGGGCGGAGTTCCGGACCAGGGTAAACCAGTTGACGAAGGTCGATGAGGTGAAAGAGGAAGTGACGGCCTTTTTTGCCGATCCGGTGATGTTAAAAAGGTGATGAAGCACCAAATGCCAAATAATATCAAATTGATCTCTCTTTTGTGGATCCTGTTCATATCGGATGGAAACAAATATCATTAGGATCTTCTCCACACTGCGAGGATAGCACCGTTTTCTCATCCGCGCCTTCTTCCTTTGCGAGTACTGTTTTTCTGGCTGTATTCTTTCATCACCTTTCTTGCGCGCCCAAGAA